>JBJESY010000386.1:0-4460 GCA_051883035.1 Anaerovoracaceae bacterium
ACGAAAAAAGGGGCCGCCGCAGCAGCCCCATGGTCTCAGGGATCATATCTTCCTTACAGGAACTTCTTCAGATATTTCAGCGTTCTCACCATCTGGGAAACGTAGCTGTTTTCGTTGTCGTACCAAGCAACCACACGCACTTCATAAATATGAGTGCCGCACTTCTGCGCCAGAGTCTGGGTGGCGTCAAACAGCGAGCCGTAGGTCATGCCGATGATATCGCTGGAAACCAGTTCCTCTTCCGTGTAACCGTAAGACTCATCCGCCGCAGCCTTCATAGCCGCATTGATGCCTTCCACCGATACGGTATCCGTCATGTCCTTCAGCGTCGCATCCAGAATGGTGATGGAGCCCGATGGAACCGGAACACGCTGTGCCGAACCGATCAGCTTGCCGTCCAGTTCCGGAATGACCAGACCGATAGCTTTGGCTGCACCGGTGCTGTTCGGAACGATGTTGATGGCACCGGCTCTTGCTCTTCTCTTGTCACCCTTTCTGTGCGGTCCATCCAGAATCATCTGGTCGCCGGTGTAAGCGTGAATCGTGGTCATGAAGCCGGTACGCACTTCACGGTAATTGTTCAGAGCCTTGGCCATCGGTGCCAGACAGTTGGTGGTACAGGATGCAGCGGAAATCACGTTGTCCTCTGCAGTCAGGGTCTCATGGTTGGTACCGTAAACGATCGTCTTCAGGTCACTGCCTGCCGGAGCAGAAATCAGAACCTTCTTGGCGCCGGCACGGATGTGCGCTTCCGATTTTGCCTTGGAGCAGAAGAAGCCCGTACATTCCAGGACGATGTCGATGCCCATTTCCTTCCACGGGAGATTTTCCGGATCCTTCTCCGATAATACAATGATTCTCTTTCCATCCACCGTGATGGAATTTTCATCATTGGTTACGGTGTGGCCTTTGTATCCGCCCTGCACGCTGTCATACTTCAGCAGATGCGCCAGCATGTCCGGGCTGGTCAGGTCATTGATCGCCGCCACTTCCATGGAGTCATCTTCAAAGATCTGGCGGAATGCCAGCCGTCCGATTCTTCCGAATCCGTTAATCGCAATTTTTGTCGTCATGATAAATCCCTCCTGTTTCCTTTTTTATGGAATCTTTTTTCAAACATATTTTTTCTTCTCAAAACATATCGTCCCGGCTTTCCGGCACCTCCAGGATCTCGGTCAGCGAACGGTATCGCAAATCCTCCAGCCGGTCCGTGATAATGCAGGCGTCCTCCAGCGCCGCAAAGGACACGGAAGAAATCAGATTGAACTTGGTATGATCCGCCAGCATATATGTGCAGCCTGCTTTTTTCATAACTGCAGTCTTCACCGCCGCCTCACTGATATCCAGCGTGGTGAACCCCCGCTCTGCATCCAGGCCCTTGGCGCCCATGAAGCATTTGGTGAAGTTGAACCGCAGGATCGCCTCAATGGCCGCTTCCCCAACCACTGCCTCCGAAGCCGGACGGAGCAGGCCTCCAATCATAAAAACAGAAAATCCCCGTTCAATCAGACGTCTTGCATGGGTGATCCCGTTGGTCACATAGGTCACGTTCTTCTTTTCCAGGAAATCAATCATCCATCCGGTGGTCGTCCCTGCATCCAGATACACGAAATCGTTGTCCTCGATGAGAGATGCAGAATATCTGGCAATCCGCGCTTTTTCCTCCACATTCATCCGTGCTCTGGAAGCCACATCCGACTCCACAAACGCGGAGCTGCGGCTGATGGAAATCGCACCGCCGAATACCTTTTTCAGTTTCCCCATCTGGGAAAGCTCATTGATATCCCGCCGGATGGTGGATTCACTGGTGTCCAGCTGTTTTGCCAGTTCGTTGACCTTCACTGCATGGTGAATTTCCAGTTCGTCCAGAATTCGGTTCTGTCTTTCATTCTGCAACATGCTGTATTCCTCCTGCCGACTTTAGTATAGCACAAATTCGGTCAAAGTCAATCATTTTCAATCAAATTTAATCAAATTCCCGCACGTCCCAATCCAACTACAGATCCCCTTTTTTCGGCAGCCGGCTTCCATTTCCGAATGATGGCCTCCGCTACCCGGATGCCGTCCACGGCCGCCGACGTGATGCCGCCGGCATAGCCAGCCCCTTCGCCGCAAGGGTAGAGACCGCTGGCCGCAGATTCATACGTTTCACCCCGGAGGATCCGCACCGGTGAGGAACTGCGGGTCTCCACCGCAGTCATCACCGCATCCTCCCCATCGAAGCCGTGAAGTTTCCTGCCCAGCTGCGGCATGGCTTCCCGGAAGGCTGCCACGGCAAACGGCGGCAGGCATTCTTCCACCTCCGGCGCCAGACCGTCCCGCAGCCTGCCCCAAGTGGTCTGCGGCGGGCTGTAAGGCTTGCCGTCGGGATTCTTCTTTCGTCCTGCCTCGAACGCCAGATTCTCATACTTTTCCTGAAACGCCACGCCAGCCAGCACATCACTGCTGCCGAAGTCGCTGGTCCTCACATCACAGAGCAGTGCACTGTTGGCCGTACCGCTGTCTCGATCATGATAACTCATGCCATTGGTCACAACGCCCCCTTCCTGGGAAGAGGCAATGATCACCTGACCGCCCGGACACATGCAAAAAGTATAGACGCCCCGGCCCTCTGCCGGGCCGTCGGCAGCACAGCGATAATTGATTTTGTATTCGGCCGGCGGCAGCCCCAGCTGCCGCCCCGGCCGGCCGTACTGGGAAATATCAATCAGATCCTGCGAATGCTCAATCCGCACGCCGATGGAAAACGGCTTCTGCTCCATGGCAATGCCGCATGCATGAAGCATGCGGAAGGTATCCCGCGCACTGTGCCCTACTGCCAGAACCAGCGCCTGACAGGGGATTTCTGTCAGATCATCTTTCTGCTGGCCGTCATTCTGCAGATTGCGGACGGTAATGGTCCGAATACCGCCAGACTCCAGATGGATCGTTTCCAGTCTGGAATCAAACCGCACTTCACCGCCCAGACGGATGATCTCCTGCCGGATGTTTTTCACCACAATCCGAAGCAGGTCTGTGCCGATATGGGGCCGCTGCTTATATAAAATATCTGCCGGTGCGCCAGCAGACACCATCTCTTTCAGAACCTTTCGGATCCGCACGTCCTTGATGCCGGTGGTCAGTTTGCCATCACTGAAGGTGCCGGCGCCGCCCTCGCCGAACTGGACGTTGGAATCCGGATTCAGCACACCGTCAGACCAGAACCGGTCCACATCCTCATGACGCCGGTCCACATCCTTTCCACGCTCCAGAATCAGCGGCCGGTACCCGGCCTGCGCCAGAACCAACCCGCAAAACAGCCCCGCAGGCCCCAGACCCACCACCACCGGCCGCGCCGCCAGCGGCGCGGCCCCATCGGCCGGCTCCGCCGGCACATACCGCATGTCCGGTGCAATCTCCAGCCGCAACTTGTCCGCCGACGGAAGGCGGAGATTCTTTTTCGGGTTTTTGCGGGATGCCACATTGAAGTCCACCGAATAAACCCGAAAGATATGGTTTTTATCCCGGGCATCGATGGATTCCTTCACGATTTCCCATTCCTTGATAAAGAAATCCCTGCCGCCGATTTTTTTCAGAATCTTCTCAGGGATTTTTTCCTGCGGCTCATCCAGAGCCAGCTTAATTTGATGAATTCGATACATCCTGTTTTTCTCCTTCGATTCAGACGACGCCGCATGTCTGCAGCTTCCCGGTTCGGCGACTCCTGGCCTTCCGCTTTAATCTGCATCTGCCGCCAGTGCCGCCGCTGCCATGGCCTTTCCCGCCCGGATGCCGCTCTCCCACGCAAAATGCAGGTTAAAGCCGCCGCACGGCCCGTCATAGTTGAGGATTTCTCCTGCGAAATACAGTCCCGGCACCAGCTGGGATTCCATGGTCTGCGGATTTACTTCCTCCAGCACCACACCGCCCCGGGTCACCTGAGCGTCATTCCAGCCTTTGGTGCCGCAGACGGAAAAAGTCAGCGCCTTCAGCCGTTCCGCCATGGCCTCAGAATCCGCCGACGCCAGGCGCTCCGCTCCGGCCGGACTTTCTGCCGTCCCCGCTACTTCCATCCATGCCGCCAGCTTCTTCTTCACCAGAGTCTGCAGGCTGCCGTCTTTCTGCCGGAGAATTTCGGTCACTTCTTCCCGGCGGAACTCCGGAAGCAGATCCAGCTGCAGTTCATACTCTCCAAAGGCTTCTGCAAATGGCTTTTCCGGGTTCAGCACCAGCAGTCTGGACAGGTTCATGATGCAGATGCCGGACAGGCAGTCCTTGTTAAACTGTACCTCTCCCGTTTCCCGCGCCACAGGCTTCCCCAAATGGAGCAGGGTCACATCTGCCTTTGTACGCACACCGGCCAGTCCGTGCAGATCCTCGGATACCTGGATCGGGACCAGCGACGGCGCCAGCCGGGTCACGGTGTGACCGAGACGGCGGGCGAAGCCGTAGCCGTCTCCGCTGGTCCCGAACACGCTGTA
>JBJESY010000386.1:4560-6797 GCA_051883035.1 Anaerovoracaceae bacterium
GACCGAGACGGCGGGCGAAGCCGTAGCCGTCTCCGCTGGTCCCGAACACGCTGTAGGACTTGCCGCCCATGGAAAGGAGCAGGATCCGGCAACGCAGCTGCTGGCTGCCGGCAGTTTGCGCCGGACGGCGGCCCTTCGCGCCGGACAGGCCGCCGTTCCGGCCGTCCCGACCGTCCGCTGCCCGGTTTATTTCCACAATAAAACCGCCCGATGCACCGCAAGCCGCAGGAGAGTCCCCTGCCGCGCTGACCGTCGGCCGGGCATCCCCAGCCGGCCGGATCTGCGTCACCTGGCAGTCTGTCATAATCTTTACATCATAAGACAGGGCGGTCTCCGTCAGAAGTGCGCTCACTTCTGCGGCTTCCTCCCCGTATGGATACATTCTTCCGGCTTCGTCGGTCCGGGTCACCAGACCGACAGAAGCAAAAAATCCGTCCAACTCTTCCCGGCCGCTGCAGGCCGCATTGGACAGGTTGCACCGGCCGTTGCCGGTGGCCGACAGCTTTTTCCCCGGAATCTCCTTCTTTTCCAGAAGGCCGATCCGGAGAGAACGGGCCGGGCTGACGGATTTTGCGAAGCGGGCCGCACTGATGGCTGCTGCAAGCCCCGACGCACCGCCGCCGACGATCAGAATATCAAAATCCATAGGATTCCCCTTCCGCTGCTATCCTTCCGATTCCTGCGACTCTGCGGTTTCGGCCGGAACCTCCGTACCCGGCTTCGGCGCCAGGGTCCTGTCCATCTCCTCGGCAGGGGTCTGCTCGATGACCTTCAGCTCGGCCTTGGTCTCCTTGGCGAAGCGAATCGCCTCCTTGGCCGCCTGATGGGCTTCCGCCGCCTTGGCCGCCGCTTCCTCCAGCTTTTCTTCCTTGGTCTTCAGGAATTCCGGCTTGCGGATCTTTATGGTTGCCCCCACATGGGCGATATTGACACCGCCGGACAGCATATAGATGCCCACCAGCGTGATGGTGGAAAAGTCGAACAGATCCTGGTCAAAAAACGCATACAGCCCCAGGACGATATTCACGAAACCGATGATCAGGTGGTCATAAAACCCGTCTCCCCGCACATCGATCTTTTCCCAGGCTCTGACGAAATTCCGGATGCCGCTGAAGAGAATCCACAGGCCCAGCACCAGCGGCACTGCAGCCTCAGCCGACAGCTTGTTCATCAGAATCAGTACACCCAGCATAAAGGTACAGGTTCCGTCAATCAAAATCCAGCTCTTCGTTTCATCTTCTCCACGGTAACCGCTATAGGAAAGGCACTCGATAACGCCAGCCACCGCAAACAGCAGGCCTACGATGAATGCTACGGACATAAAGGTCAGTCCGCCGTTGGCAATCAGGTAGATGCCCGTCACGCTGAACAGGGTGCCCATCATGATCGTAATAATTCTCATGGAAAGTCCTCCTTCTCAGTATTCTTATTATACTTTGTACGGAGCGTCAAGTCAAGGCACGCCATTTTCCCTTCACAAAAAAACCATATAGCCCCTTCCTCCCGGTTGTGGTACAATGAATGCAGAACGGCTTGCCCGCAGAACGAAGATGCGGCTGCCGGAAAGGAGGTTTCTGCGCAAAATGTACTCTCAGGATTTTCACGGCACGCCGGACCGTGCTGCTTCTGCGGCGGACCGCGGTATCTGTGCGGCGGACCGCACCATACTTCACTGTGATATGAACGGCTTCTATGCTTCTGTGGAGCTGCTGGAACGGCCGGATCTGCGGGATGTGCCCATGGCGGTCTGCGGCGATCCGGAAAGCCGCCACGGTATCATTCTGGCCAAGAATGAACTGGCGAAAAAGGGCGGTGTGGTGACGGCAGAAACCATCTGGCAGGCGAAACGGAAATGTCCGGAGCTGCAGCTGATCCGGCCACACCGGGAGAAGTATACCCATTATTCCAGGCTCATCAATCAGATATACCTGCGTTTTACCGATCTGGTAGAGCCTTTCAGCATCGATGAATCCTGGCTGGACGTGACCGCCAGCCGGTCTCTGTTCGGCAGCGGCGTGGAGATTGCCGATACCATTCGGCGTACGGTACGGGAGGAACTGGGACTGACCCTGTCTGCCGGCGTGTCGTATAACAAGATTTTCGCCAAGCTGGGAAGTGATTATAAAAAACCGGACGCAACCACGGAAATCACGCGTTCCAACTATCGTGACATCCTCTGGCCGCTTCCGGCGTCGGATATGATTTTCGTCGGGAAAGCAACGGCAGAAAAGCTGTTG
>JBJESY010000387.1:0-5219 GCA_051883035.1 Anaerovoracaceae bacterium
ATCTTCTACTTTTTCTACTCTTTCCTTGGCCATCTTGGAGATGTGCAGCAGTCCTTCCTTACCCGGAAGGATTTCAATGAATGCACCGAAGTTCATGATGCGGGTGACTTTTCCTTCGTAGACTTCGCCGACTTCCACATCTTTTGTGAGGATTTCGATTTCGTGCTTGCAGGCTTCTGCTTTCTCGCCGTCCGTTCCGTAGATGGAAACCAGACCGTCATCATTGATATCGATCTTGACGTCGTATTTTTCCACCAGACCGTTGATGGTTTCGCCGCCCTTGCCGATGACAATTCGGATCTTGTCCGGATTGATCATGAGGGAAAGTGCACGAGGTGCATACTTGGACATTTCCGGACGAGGTGCCGGGATTTCTTCCAGCATTTTTTCCATGATGAACATTCTGCCTTCTTTTGCCTGTCTGAGTGCTTTTTCCAGAATGTCTCTGGACAGACCGTGCACCTTGATATCCATCTGGATTGCAGTGACACCCACTTCTGTACCGGTTACCTTGAAGTCCATGTCGCCCAGGAAGTCTTCCATACCCTGAATGTCGGACAGGATTGCGAATTCAGAAGTGCCGTCTTCCTTTACTCTTTCAATCAGACCCATTGCAATACCTGCAACCGGGCGCTTGATCGGAACGCCGGCGTCCATCAGGGCCAGGCAGGAACCGCAGGTGGAACCCATGGAGGTGGAACCGTTGGAAGATAATACATCGGATACCACTCTGATTGCATACGGGAATTCTTCGACCGGCGGGATCACAGGGAGCAGTGCTCTTTCTGCCAGAGCGCCGTGACCGATTTCTCTTCTTCCAGGGGAACGCGGAGATTTCGCTTCACCGGTGGAATATCCAGGGAAGTTGTAGTGGTGAATATATCTCTTTTCCGTCTGTTCTGTAATACCGTCGATGGTCTGTGCTTCGGAAGCCGGAGCCAATGTGCAGGAAGAAAGAACCTGCGTCTGTCCTCTCTTGAAAAGTCCTGTACCGTGAACTCTCGGGAGCAGTCCTGTTTCACAGAAAATCGGTCTGATTTCATCACATTTTCTGTTGTCCGGACGAACGCCTTCATCCAGGATCATGCCTCTTACGGACTCTTTGGTGATGTTGTATAATACAGATTCGATGTCCTTCATGTTATCCGGATATGTCTCTGCGAAGTATTCTTTGGTTTCCACTTCCACTGCATCCATATTTTCCAGTCTTTCCATCTTGTCTGCAGTGTGGATTGCTTCTCTCATCTTCGGTGTTGCATAGGCTCTTACGGCTTCGTCGATTTCTTCCAGCGGCTTGTAGAGCTCTACCTTCATCTTTTCTCTGCCCACTTCCACAACAATCTGATCGATGAATTCAACCAGCTTCTTGATTTCTTCATGGGCGAACAGAATCGCATCCAGCATATCCATTTCAGGAACTTCCTTCGCACCTGCTTCTACCATCATGATGGCGTCTTTGGTGCCGGCAACGGTCATGTCGATATCGGATACTTCTCTCTGTGCCAGAGTCGGGTTGATTACGAATCTTCCGTCAACTCTGCCGACTTTTACGGAAGCGGTAGGACCGTCCCATGGAATATCGGAGCACGCAATTGCAATGGAAGAACCGATCATGGCCGCAATTTCAGGGCTGCAGTCCGGGTCAACCGACATGCAGGTTGCAACAACAACGACATCGTTATAGAATCCCTTCGGGAACAGCGGACGAAGCGGCCGGTCCATCAGACGGGAAGTCAGGATTGCATGTTCGGAAGGACGTCCTTCTCTCTTGATGAACCCTCCCGGAATCTTTCCGACGGAATACATTCTTTCTTCGAAGTCGCAGCTCAGCGGGAAGAAGTCGATTCCTTCCTTTGGTTCTTTGGAACAGCATACGGTAACGTTTACCACGGTATCGCCGTAGCGCACCCACGCCTGGCCGTTGGCCTGCTCGCAGACCTTGCCGATTTCAATCTGCAAAAGACGTCCGCCAAGGGGATACATAAATGTTCTGTAATCTGTAAATCTAGGCATTTTTTCCTCCTGTTTCTTTTCGCGCCAATGCCCTTTTCCGTATGACTCTCGGAAAAAACTCTCCCCTCTGCCCTGTTCTGTTCGGCATTGTGAGTTCTTTCAGAGAGTCACATCATACATAACCGGTGCACGGCGTTTTCTGATTAAGTGATTAAAGTGATACAATAAAAGCGGGGTTTGACGCCCCGCTTATATTCCGCGATTACTTTCTCAGTCCTAAACGAGCGATCAGAGTTCTGTATCTCTCCAGGTCGGTTTCCTTCAGATATGCCAGAAGGTTTCTTCTCTGACCTACCATCTTTAACAGACCTCTTCTGGAATGATGGTCCTTCTTATGAACCTTTAAGTGCTCATTCAGGTCATTGATTCTGTAGGTCAGGATGGCAACCTGTACTTCCGGGGAACCGGTATCGCCTTCCTTTAACTGATAGTCCTTAATAATCTGCTGTTTGATTTCCTTTGTAATCATTTTCTTTTCTCCTTTTCTTTCTTCACCTTCTGCTGAGTGATCCGTCGGAGTTTCGGGGGACTAAGCAAAAGGTACAAAACTCAACAATTCATACTACCATAGATTCTATGCACTGTCAATTATTTTATGTATAATCTGTGCAAAATTCTGTACAAAATCTACGCAGAATCTGATTATTTTTTTCGCAGTTCCTCCGTCACCTGCTTCAGCTTCCGCACCGGCATATCCTCACCCTGCAGAAGAATGTTCTCATGGGTTTTGGCGGAAAAACCGATCTTCACCACCGTCACATACGGCTCATTCATGATTTTTCCTTCTGATGCTTTTTTCTTACCGGACGGCGTGTTCTTCGTAAAGGACATTCCTGTCACGTCATCCTTCAGAACCATCAGTTCCGTCTCGCAGTGAGGACATTTGAAATAGTATTCGTTGCTTCCAAACAGCTTCCATTCCTCCCGAACAAGCCATCCCGGATGTTCCGTACCGCAGAACGGACAGGCTCCGATTTTTTTATCGGCAAACTGCTGCGGTATATTATAGGATACATTTTCATTTCTGCTATATTCTGCTGCCATGTTTCAGCTCCTCGAAAATATCTCTCGCCAGATGGCGCATCCATTCATCCGCCTCCGGCACATAGGTTTCATTGAAAAGGATCACAAGAACGAAGGGGAAATCTCCTTTCACCAGTGCTGCGTCTGCCGTAATGCCTCTGGCGCCGCCGGTCTTGTTTCCCACCGGCGCTTCCTCTTCGATGTATGCCGGAATCCCTGCACGATCCTGCTGCTGCTCCAGGATATCCCAGATTGCATCGGAAACCTCCCTGCTGACAAATTCACCCTTATAAATCTGTTCCAGCAGGAACCCGATCTCTTCCGGTACTGCTTTATTATTATACCCTTTTTCCTGCATGGCGTCATCATAAAAAAGGCGCTCCAGATGGGTTTTTTTCAGTCCCATTTTGCGGAACTGTCCATTGAGCGTCTCGATGCCGTAATAATCGATCAGCAGATTGACTCCGGTATTATCGCTGATAGTTATGGTCAGGTTGCAGAGGGTTCTGATATCCACCACCGGCTCGTCGGTAAAGGCATTGAAGGCACCGCAGCTGGGTACCCGTTTTTCATAGGTCACTTTCAGCTTTTCATCCAGATCGGCTTTTCCTTCTGCCGCCATCTTGTAAATGGCCATGACCACCGGCAGCTTGATGATGCTGGCAGGATGGAATTCTCTGTCCTGCAGCAATCCCTTCGTATCTCCCGTTCTCAGATCGCGGAAATAAACGCCGACGGTTCCTTTCAGCCCTTCTGCTCTTTTTTCAAAATCCATAATGTCTTTTTCCCTTCTAAGCGTGCGAAAAGCACAACCCGGATCGGGTTGTGCTTCGGGCAAGTGTATGTGTATGATTTAGAGAATTTCGTTTTTCAGCATATCCTCATAGGTCTGCGATTTTACCACCAGACGGTCCTCTCCGTCTTTTACGAATACCACGCCCGGAATCGGGTTCTTGTTATAGTTGCTTGCCATGGTATATCCGTAAGCACCGGTGGAGAATATGGCGAAGATATCGCCTGCTTCCGGCTTTGCAATCTTCAGATCGTGAATCAGAATATCGCCGGATTCGCAGCACTTACCGCAAACCGTAAGCGTTTCGGTCTTTTCTTCTTCCGCCTTGTTGGCAAGGACTCCGGTGTAAACTGCCTGGTACAGAGCCGGACGAATGTTATCCGTCATACCGCCGTCCACAGACATATAGGTCCGGATTCCCGGGATTTCCTTGATGCTTCCCACGGTGTACAGGGTGATTCCTGCTTCTGCCGCGATACTTCTTCCCGGTTCGATAACCACATTCGGTCTCTGAACGCCCTGTGCTGCATAGTATGCATCGATTTTTTCCATAATCGGATCCAGGAAATAGCTGTAGGATTTTCTTTCTTCGTCCACATAGGTGACGCCGAAGCCGCCGCCCACATTGATTTCCTTCAGGTTATAACCGAAGTTTTCCTTAATCTTGCCTGCAAGCTGCAGAATGATATCGGTGGCCTGCAGATGGGAACCGTTGTCGAAAAGCTGGGAACCAACATGGAAGTGGATCCCGTAAAAATCAACGTACGGAGATTCGATGGCTGCCTTCACCTGCGGCAGAACAATTTCATCATCCAGAGGGATACCGAATTTGGAATCCTTCTTTCCGGTTACGATGTAGTCATGTGAACTGCTCTTCACGCCCGGTGTAACGCGGAACAGAATCTTTGCAGTCTTGTCTTTTTCCTTGCAGATATCTTCGATGATAGCCAGTTCCTGGAGGCTGTCCACAATGATTCTGCCAATTCCGTATTCAATGGCCATCTCCAGTTCTTTTCTGCTCTTATTATTTCCGTTGAATTCAATTTTCTCTGCCGGGAAACCTGCTTTGATCGCCGTGTACAATTCTCCGCCGGATACCACGTCTACACACATGCCGCACTGGTCCACCAGTTTGGCCATGGCAACCGGGAAGAATGCCTTGGCTGCATACGCAACTCTTGTGTTCGGGTACTTTTCAATGAAATCCTTCCGCAGTTCTGCAAACCTGCCGATAATATCATTTTCGGAGTACACATACAGAGGAGTGCCGTACTTGGCTGCAAGGGCAGTTGTGTCGCAGCCGTCGAAAAATAACTTGTTTTCTCTGATTTCCTTAATCATAATCTTTTTCTCCTCAATTCTTTTTTTCTTTCGGGCTTAAAGCAATGAT
>JBJESY010000387.1:5319-6796 GCA_051883035.1 Anaerovoracaceae bacterium
TTTCGGGCTTAAAGCAATGATAAAAACGACCAGATCTTTATATTTCAGTGTATTCGCACTGTTGCTTTCGTATTCATGCAGGCGGCGGCATTGCCGCCGCCTGATTTAAAATTTACCGCTCTACTTTGAACGTAATGGATGCCGTTTCCGTGTCAATGGTGCATTCTGCACCCATCGGAAGGGTCATCATCGGTTTTCCATGTCCTGATTGTACATTATACAGTACAGGAATGTCAAGACCTTCCAAAACGTCTTTCATACAGCAGATGCTGTCGAATTCCGGCATATCTTCGTTCACAATCTTGGTGAACTGACCGAGAATCACGCCTCTGCAGTCACGGAATTTTCCTGCGTTGCGCAGGTGATAAGCCCACTTCTCAATCTTGCTGATCGGTTCGCAGACTTCTTCGATGAATACGATCTTATCTTTCGTATTCATTTCATACGGTGTGCCGATACTTGCGGAAAGCAGTGACAGATTTCCGCCGATCAGTTCTCCCGTTGCTTTTCCTTCCTTCAGGACTTCAATCGGAAAACCCTTCGGATTTCTGAACGCAAATGTTTCATCTGCATTCAGAGCCTCAAACAGAGAATCTCTCGTCTCCTCATCGAAGGAATCTACCATATTGGAAGACACCATCGGGCCATGGAATGTAACCAGATCACACTTCTGATTCAGCGCCAGATGCAGATTGGTCACATCACTGTAACCGAGGAAAATTTTAGGATTCTGGCGGATCATGTCATAATCCAGGTATTCCATAATCCGGCTGCTGCCGTCTCCGCCGCGGATACAGAAAATAGCATCCACTTCCGGATCAGCAAACATGCGATTCACCCACTGGCCTCGGATTTCTCCGGTACCGGCCATATAACCGCCGTAATTGCTGTCCAGATTATCAGCAGCTTTCACTTTATATCCCATGTCCTCCAGTTTCTTCACACATGCAGCTACCCTTGCTGTTTCTGTATCAGAACTGGTGGCGATGAGACCAATCGTAGCGCCCTTTTTCAGCGTTTTCGGATATTTCATCATATTTTAGAACCACATCAGGTTTACAACTACGCAGGATGCAATCAGGGATGCCAGATCGCCCAGCAGACCAGCTACGATGGAATGTCTCGTGTTGGATACACCGACGGAACCAAAGTAAACTGCTACTATGTAGAATGTCGTTTCGGTGGAGCCTAATGCTACAGAAGCAATTCTACCAATCTGAGACTGCGTACCATAGTTGGTTACCAGATCTGTCATCATACCGGTAGCACCGCCGCCGGTGAAGGATCTCATTACAGCCATCGGCAGAACTTCGCCCGGGCAGCCGATCAGTTCAGTAATCGGGCTGATCAGGTTACAGAAAGCTTCCATGGCGCCGGATGCTCTCAGCATACCGATTGCGCACAGCATAGCTACCAGATAAGGGATGATCATGATTGCGGTGCTGAAACCATCTTTCGCACCAGTTGTAAAGGAAGT
>JBJESY010000388.1:0-6782 GCA_051883035.1 Anaerovoracaceae bacterium
TGCTGGCATTGAATTCCACCGGAAGTGTAATGGCATGAAACAGAATGACCGCAACGAAAGCAACCACACCAACGAAAAACAGGGTGTCACCCATGTAGCTTCCGTTTCCCATCAGCAGCAGTCCAATCAGAATCAGCGGCCAGCTCAGGGTCGAAGCGAAATTTACCAGAGGCACGATGTTATTTCGCATGAGAAGCGGCATATAGGATTCCGCATGCTGCACTGCATGTCCCGCTTCATGGCAGGCCACGCTGACCGCCGCCACAGAATTCACATTGTATACCGTCTGTGAAAGCCGCAGCACACGCTTCCGCGGATCGTAGTGATCCGTCAGACTGCCGGAGATCTGCTCGATCTGCACATCGGACAGTCCGTTGGCGTCCAGCATTCTTCTGGCTGCCTGTGCACCGGTCAGACCCCGCATAGTCCGCACTTTCGAAAACTTTTTGAAATTTCCCTGGACCTTGCCCTGTGCATACAGGGTAAACAGGATTGCAGGAAATAAAATAATATAGGACCAGTCATACCAATACATAATACATTTCCCCCTTTATTTCAGCAGCGTTCCGGCTGCAATGGAATTTCCACGCAGATAATCTTTTACGAAAACCCGCTTCTTTCCCGGCACCTGGATCTCCGTGACCCGGAGGACCCGTCCGCCGCAGCTGATATCCAGCCCTTCTTCTCCTGCACGGAGAACCGTGCCCGGTTCCTGATCGCAGGTCTGGGTGAGCGGCTGTGCAGCCCACAGCTTCATCACGGTTCCGTTGCAGTCACAGAATGCACCCGGCCACGGATCGAATCCGCGGATCAGACGCTCGATTTCTTCCGGTGTTTTCCGGAAGTCAATCTTGCCGTCTGCCTTCCGGATCAGGCCCGCATAGGTGGACTGGCTGTCATCCTGGGGCTGCGGTGTGATCAGACCGGCTTCCAGTTTCGGCAGTGTCTCCACCAGAAGTCTTGCTCCGGCTTCTGCCAGCGCGTCATGGAGTTGTTCGCCGTTCATTCTGCCGATTTCCACTTCCACCTTCGTCAGCATATCCCCTGTATCAAGCCCCTCGCCCATCTGCATGATGGTCACGCCGGTCACGGTTTCTCCCGTGACGATGGCGTTCTGGATCGGAGAGGCCCCACGAAGCTTTGGAAGCAGTGAAGCATGGACATTGATACAGCCCAGTGGCGGCAGATCCAGCAGATCCTTCGGCAGAATCTGTCCGTATGCCACAACGACGATGATATCCGGTCCGTATTCCCGCAGCTGTTCCAGCAGCTCTGCGTTTCCTCTCACTTTTTCCGGCTGGAGTACTTTCAGCCCGTATTCCAGTGCCTTTTCCTTCACCGGCGTAAACTGTATTTTCTTTCCCCGGTCTCTCGCCTTGTCCGGCTGGGTGATCACATATCCCACCTCATGGCCGGCTTTCACCACAGAATCCAGTACAACAGCGGCGAAATCTGGTGTCCCCATAAACACGGTTTTCATCGTTTATTCTTCCTCTCCGAATTCATCCTCTTCGTCATATGCTGCAGCGGCCTCCCGGATGTTTTTTGCCTTGTCAATATACAGAATTCCGTCCAGATGGTCGTACTCGTGGCACATAACTCTGGCATCAAAGTCCTGAAAATCGTAAACCTGAAGATTTCCGTCCAGATCCAGCGCCTGGATTTTGATGGTATCCGGCCGCTCCACCGTACCGATCATCCCCGGCACGCTGAGACAGCCTTCATCATCGATCTGACTTCCGGACTGCTCCAGAATCACGGGATTGATCATGAAATACACTCTGCCCGGCTCCGGCTCCGCCACAAACATTCTGCGCATGATGCCCACCTGCGGTGCGGCGATTCCCACACCATACTGGTCACGCATGGTCTCCAGCATGTCTTCCATGGTCATGCGGATCCGGTCTGTGACTTCCGGTACTTCCCTGCATTTCTTCCGCAGGATTTCATCTCCTTCAGTTACTACATTTCTGATTGCCATTCTATCCTCCTGAATTTTGTTTCTTTCTTACATACTTAAATAGAAAAAATGGTTATAACGTGCTGTATGGGTTCACATCGAGGTTCATATTGCAGTCGATTTTCTCCCGCAGCAGAATCTGGCTGAAATTGTCCAGATAATAAATATATTGATTTCGGCTGCCCCGCGGACATTTTATCAGAATATAATACCGAAAATCTTCTCCTTTAAAATTGACGGCAACCTTCGGTGCCAGTACCTGGTTGGCATTTTCTGTTCCGATGGCGTGTTCCATATAGACTCTGCACCGTTCTGCGGCTCCCAGGGCTGTCGCCTCCTCTGCCGAAGTGAAATTCACCATGATCAGATCGGTGAAAGGCGGATAATCCATAAACTGGCGCAGCCGGATCTCCTGTCGGAAGAACGCATCATAGTCGTGATGTTTCGCCGCCTTCAATGCGTAGTTATCCGGTTCGTAGGTCTGCACGATAACTCTGCCCTGCCGGTCACCCCGTCCTGCACGGCCTGCCACCTGGGTCACCAGCTGAAAGGTCCGTTCCGTGGAGCGGTAATCGGGAATGTTCAGGGTCACGTCTGCAGCGATAACGCCCACCAGGCCCACATTCCGGAAGTCAAGGCCCTTTGCCACCAGCTGGGTCCCGATGAGAATCTTCGTTTCACCACCGGCAAATTTTTTCAGGATTCGATCCAGATCTTTTCGCGTCTTTACCGCATCCAGATCCAGCCGGTCCACCGCAGCCTCCGGAAAGAACTTTTCCGCGGCTTCCTCCACCTGCTCCGTGCCGATGCCGAAATACCGGATGTACCGGCTTCCGCATTCCGGACAGGTCTTTGGTACCGGAAACTTCCTACCGCAGTAGTGGCAGACGGCCCGGTCCCAGCCTTTGTGATAGGTCAGTGAGATGCCGCACTTGGGACATTTCATCGCAGTTCCGCATTCCCTGCAGGAAATGAAGCTGGAATACCCTCTCCGATTCTGAAACAGGATGATCTGCTGGCCGGCCTCCAGGGTTTCCTTCATGGAACGGAAGAGCGGGCGGCTGAAAATCGTCATATTTCCCGCTTTCAGTTCTTCCCGCATATCCACGATTTCCACGTCAGGAAGCGGAGTCTGGTTAAATCGCTCCTTCAGTTCGATGAGCTGGTAGATTCCTTCTCTGCACCGCTGATAAGATACCACTGATGGCGTAGCGCTGCCCAGCAGCAGCACCCCATCATAGTATTTCAGGCGCTTCAGCGCCACATCCACCGTCTCATACTTCGGTGTCATATCCGCTTTATACGTGGCTTCATGCTCCTCATCCAGAATGATGATGCCGATGTTTTCCAGCGGGGAAAAGACTCCCATCCGGGCACCCACCACGATGCGTGCATGGCCGCGGCGGATCCGCTGCCACTCGTCATATCGTTCCCGCCGGGTCAGCTTGCTATGCATGACTGCCAGATTCTCCTTGCCGAAGCGGCCGGCAAACCGGTCGATCATCTGGGTCGTCAGGGCAATTTCAGGAACCAGCATGATTGCCGTCTTTCCCTGTGCCAGACACCGGTCGATGGCTTCCATGTAGACTTCTGTCTTGCCGCTGGAAGTGACGCCGTGAAGGAGAAAATTCTCCTGCCTGCCGGCGTCGATGGCGCTTCCGATCCGGTCCACCGCAGCCTGCTGTTCTTCCGTCAGAGCTTCCGGCTTCTCATAATGTCCGGCCAACCCCTGATACGGTTCCTTTTCCTTTCCTTCTCTGGCAGGTCCTCCTACAGGGATAAAGCACCGGACACAGTCCCAGTAGGTAATGCCGTAACGCTGCTTCATCCAGCCGGCAGTGGTCATGATCTCTTCGGTCAGAGGCAGACTGTCGTCCACACCGAGAATTGTCTTTATCTTTTCCGGCGGACAGTTCAGGCTGTCTGCCGCTTCTTCTTCGCTATGGGTTCGGTACACATAGCCGATCCGTTCTTTATTATACGAACCGAAATGAATCCGCACACGGTCCCCTGCCTTCACGGCAGCATCTTCCGTCTTATAGGTATACAGGCAATCCGTGTGCCTGCTTTTATTGTCTATAATAACATCTGCGTATCTCATAAAACCTACAGCAGGTGAATATTGTTTGCTGCACAGGTCTCGATCATCTCCTTCGGCCATACGGATGCCTGCACTTCACCGATGTGGGCCTTCCGCAGGAAGAACATGCAGAGACGGCTCTGACCGATGCCGCCGCCGATGGTATACGGAAGACGATCTTCCAGAATTGCCTTATGGAATTCCATTTCCATTCTGTCTTCACATCCTTCGATGGTCAGCTGGCGGCGCATTGCCTCCGCATCCACGCGAATACCCATGGAAGAAATTTCAAAGGCTCTGTCCAGCACTTCATTCCAGAGGATGATATCGCCGTTCAGTTCCCAGTCATCATAGTCCGGGGAACGGCCGTCATGTTTCTCGCCGGATGCCAGTCTGCCGCCGATTTTCATGATGAAGACTGCACCATGTTCTTTCGTGATCAGGTCCTCTCTTTCCTTCGGCGTCTTATCCGGATACATATCTTCCAGTTCCTGGGTCGTGATGAAAAAGATCTCATTTGGAATCTCCGTCTGCAGATTGCGATACAGGCGGTTCACATAATCGCCCAGATTCTTGATGGCGTTGTAGATCGTCGTAACGGTTTCCTTCAGATATTCCTCGGTTCGCTGCTCCTTCGTGATGACCTTTTCCCAGTCCCACTGGTCCACATAAACCGAATGCAGATTATCCATTTCCTCATCCCTGCGGATGGCGTTCATGTCCGTATACAGACCATGGCCCGGCTCGATGCCGTATTTTCCCAGAGCCATTCTCTTCCACTTGGCCAGAGACTGGACCACTTCCACTCCCGCTTCATCCATGTCCTTCAGGGTAAAGCTGACCCGGCGTTCCACACCATTGAGATTGTCGTTCAGACCGGTCTGCGGCAGGACGAACAGCGGTGCGGACACTCTGCGCAGATTCAGGCCATAGGCCAGCTCTGCCTGGAAATAGTCCTTGATTTTTTTTATGGCTCTCTGACTTTCCATCAGGTCGAGAACCGGTTCATAGTTTTTCGGTAAAATTAAGTTTGCCATGTTTACTCCTGTTTCCTTTTTTCTTATTATTTCTTCTCAAAATCTATTTTCCCGGCGTTTCTGTCCGCATGGAATATCTGCACCCGCAGTAGTTCTGCCTGTACAGCCCATATTCCTTCGAAAGCTCGATGCTTCTCTGAAACCCGGCTTTTTTCTTAAAGTCCATATCCAGAAATTCCACGTGATGCTCCTTCGCCAGTTGGCTGCCGATGGTGGAGATCAGCGGATAATTCTTATGAGGACTCACGGTCAGTGTGGTGCCAAAGCAGAAGAATCCTTCTCTTTCTGCCAGTGCTGCGGTTTCTTCCAGCCGCTGCCGGAAACACAGCGTGCAGCGGGCGCCCCCCTCCGGCTCCTGCTCATATCCTTCTGCCATCCGAAGAAAGCTTTCCGGCTCATAGTCTCCCTCTATGAACCCTACCTGCTCCTCCGGTTCCAGACCTTTGTTATATTCCTGCAGGAACTGCACCTGTGCCGCCTTCCGCCGTTCATATTCCTCCGGTTCTGTAATGCACGGATTGAAATAGAACACCGTCACCTGATACTCCGGGAGCACCCGTTCAATGCATGCCGTGCTGCACGGACCGCAGCAGGAATGAAGAAGAAGCGTCTTTTTCACTTTTTTCGTTTCTGCCTCAGGTTCCAGCGGATACAGCAGTGGATTGCCCTGCGGGTTTTCACAGGAATAAATCTGCGGACTGGATTCTTCTCGATTTTTTCTTTCCAAAAAACCCCCTCCTTGCAAAATAGCCAGACTTCTGCTATTCTAATATTCTAAAGATATATTCTAACATAAAACTGTGATATTTGAAAGAGATTTGAGCGATATTTTAGGAGATAACTACACGATGAACACAAAAAAAGAAACCTGTCCTCCACAGTTTGGAGACCAGCGTTTTTATTCCATCAGCACCTGGCTGAAACAGTATTTCGGAGAAAAAACCATCAAGCTCGCCATTGACGGCGGCTTCACCTGCCCCAACCGGGACGGCACCAAAGGCACCGGCGGCTGTCTGTTCTGCTCCGACAGCGGATCCGGCGAATTCGCCTCCGACATCGACGACCAGATCCGCCTGTTTTCGGATAAGTGGCCCCATGCCAGATATCTGGCATACTTCCAGAACCATACCAACACCTACGCACCTGTCTCCGAGCTTCGTACCAAATATGAGGCGGTTCTCTCCAATCCCCGGATCGAGGGACTTGTGATCGGCACCCGTCCGGACTGTCTTTCGGAAGAGGTTCTGGATCTGCTTGCCGAGATCAGCCGCAGCCACTTTCTCTGGGTGGAACTGGGTCTGCAGACCATTCATGAAGAAACGGCCGGTCTGATCAACCGCTGCTATGGTCTCTCTGTCTTCGATGAAGCCATGGAAGGCCTCCGCAGCCGGGGCATTCGTACCGTTGTACATCTGATTCTCGGACTTCCCGGCGAAACCCGGGACATGATGCTCCGGTCCGTCCGCTATGTAGCAAACCAGCCGGATCTCTTCGGAATGAAGCTCCACCTGCTCAATGTGGTGAAAGGTTCTGCCATGGAACGGGACTACGCAGACTACCAGCCGTTCTCTTCCATTGAAGAATATGTCAACCTGGTGGTGGACTGTCTGGAAATCATTCCACCTTCCGTGACCATTCACCGGCTCACCGGCGATGCCCCCCGTTCCATCCTCATCAGCCCGCCATGGAGCTTCAATAAGCGGAC
>JBJESY010000389.1:0-6767 GCA_051883035.1 Anaerovoracaceae bacterium
AAATTCTACAATCTGCCGGAAGAAAAACAGCAGAAAATCATCAATGCCGGGTACCGGATCTTTTCCCAGAACTCCTATAAGAAAAGCCCGGTCAGCGAAATCGCCGCGGAGGCTGGAATCAGCAAATCTCTGCTCTTTCACTATTTCCAGAACAAGAAGGAACTTTATCTCTTCCTGTGGGACACCTGCGGGAAGGTGACCATCGAATATCTGGAAAAGTACGGCTGCTATGAACCCGGAGATCTCTTTGAAATGATGTTCCGGGGGCTGAAGGCGAAAATGGAAATCATGCGGCGGTATCCGAATCTGGGAACCTTTGTCATCAAAGCGTTTTACGAAAAAGATCCGGAGATCCGCCAGCTGATTCAGGAGAGATACCGGAAGCTGCTGGCATACCGTGCCGATGCAATGCTGACACAGCTGGATCCGTCGGACTTCGTGGAAGGCCTGGATCTTTCCATGATGTATCAGGAAATGCACCTGGCTTCGGAGGGATATCTCTGGGAAAAGGTGCAGCAGGGCGATGTGGACTGCGATGCGATGGAACAGGATTTTACGAGGATGATTGAATTCTGGAAGAGCATCTTTCTGCGGAAAGAAAAGAGAGAGAAAGAAGATATGTGAGGAAAGAAATGGAAGCAATTCGTACAGAACAACTGATGAAACAATACGGAAAAAGCCGCGGCATTTCCGGGGTGGACCTGACCGTGGGAGAAGGGGAGTTCTTCGGCTTTATCGGACCCAACGGGGCAGGAAAAAGCACGACCATCCGGATTTTGCTGGGTCTTATCGAAAAGACATCCGGAAACGTCCGGGTGCTGGGAGAGGATCCGTCGGAAGCCGGACCGCGGCGCAAAATCCTTTCCCACGTGGGTTATCTGCCGTCGGAGGCCATGCTTTATCATGGGATGAAGGTGAAAGAGGTTCTTCGCCTCTCCGCGGATCTGCGGGGGGCCGACTGCCGCGGCGAGGCGAAGATTTTATGTGAGCGGCTTAGCCTGGATACGGAGAAGAAGGTGGAGGAACTGTCTTTCGGCAATCGGAAGAAGGTTGCCATCGTCTGTGCTTTGCAGCATAAACCGAAGTTGCTGATTCTGGATGAACCCACCAGCGGACTGGATCCGCTGATGCAGCGGGAGTTTTTCCGCATTCTGGAGGAGCGGAACCAGGACGGCGCCACGGTGTTTCTGTCTTCTCATGTGTTGTCGGAGATTCAGAACCACTGCAGCCGGGCAGCCATCATACGGGAAGGCAGAATCATCGCCTGCGGCAGCGTGAAAGAACTGGCCAATACCAGTGCCAAACGGGTATCCCTCCGGGGACATGCCAATCTGGCAGGACTTACCGGGATCCGGGATCTGCAGCAGGAAGAGGATGCAGTCAGCTTCCTTTACAGTGGGCAGATGAAACGGCTGATGAAAGTGCTGGCAGATGGAGAAATCACCGATCTGACCATAGCAGAGCCGGATCTGGAGGAAATTTTCCTCCACTATTACGAAGGAGGTGTGCAGGGATGAGACTTTTAAAACATGAAATGCGGCAGGGCATTCTGTCTCTGGCTATCTGGACGGGAAGCATCGCTTTCCTGATGGTAATCTGCATCGTAATGTTTCCGGAGATGAAAGGGCAGATGGAGGACGTATCGGACATGTTTGCTTCCATGGGAAGCTTCACTGCAGCCTTCGGCATGGACCGGCTCAGCTTCGGAACACTGACCGGATTTTACGCCATTGAGTGCGGAAATATTCTGGGGCTGGGAGGTGCATTCTATGCAGCTCTGACCGGCATCACCGCACTGGCAAAGGAAGAAAAGGAGCATACTGCTGAGTTTCTGCTGACGCATCCTGTCACCCGCACCGGCATTGTCAGTGCCAAGCTGGCTTCGGTTCTCCTGCAGATTACGGTGATGAATGTGCTGATCCTGGCCATTTCTCTGGTTTCCATTCTCTTCATCGACGAAGAAATTCCATGGAAGGAGCTGCTGCTGTTTCATCTGGCATACTATCTGCTGCAGATCGAGATCGGTGGAATCTGTTTCGGCATTTCGGCCTTTCTACGTAGAGGCGGCCTGGGCATCGGACTGGGGCTGGCCTGCCTGCTGTATTTCCTGAATTTAATCGCCAACATCAGCGAATCCGCAGAGTTTCTGAAATACATCACACCGTTCAGCTATGCTGACGGGGCGGACATCGTCACGGAGGAAGCACTGAACGGACCGATGGTGGCAGTGGGCATGTGTCTGACCGTTATCGGCATAGCGGCCGCATACTGGAAATATAACCGGAAAGATATTCAATAGTTCATGTGCTGCGCATGTGGACCCATTACGAATAAGCATCGAAAAATCACGTCAGTACGAAAGGTCTGGCGTGTTTTTTTCGTCAGGGGAAAAAGCGGCTTGACATACCTTGAACTTCGAGGTATAATGCAGAATAAGAAACATACCTTGAGGTTCGAGGTATATGATGCACAGCGACGGGATATTGACGGCGAGGAGGCGAAAACATGAATTTTGACAAGGGACTGATCGGCGGTAGTTCGGCACTTCTGGTGCTGTCTCTGCTGGCAGAAAAAGACTGTTACGGATATGAAATGATCCGGACGCTGGAGGAACGTTCGGACGAGACGTTCCTGTATAATGAGGGCACGCTGTACCCGATTCTGCATAAACTGGAAAGCCGGGGGATGGTTATATCCTATAAAGAAAAGCTGGACAGCGGCAGAGAGCGGAAATATTATCAGATTACGAAGGCCGGTATCGCCCAGTTGGAGTGCGAAATCGAGCAGTGGGAAACCTTCAGCAGTTCTGTCAACAAAGTAATCCTGGGAAGCAAGATCGCCTTGGGACATGTGTAACTGTATCGTGAATTGCCAGATGGAGTGGAAAGGGTGAATCACCATGAACATGGACACGAATGAAAGAACGGATCCAGTCAGCGGCAAGGGCAGGAGCGAGGCGGTCCGTACATTTTTCGATGATGTGCTGCAGGAAGTGAAATTCGGCTGGGATCATGATGAAATCCGGACTGAACTGGAAGAACATATTCTGGAGGAATGTGCGTATCTGGAAACGAAAGGGCTTCCTGAAGAGGAGGCAGAAACAGAAGTTCTGCGTCGGATGGGAGATCCCCGGTCTCTTGGAAAACTTCTGAATACAGCACACCAGCCGTGGATCGGCAGTCTTTGGCTGCTGACGAACACGCTTCTTGCTGTCATGCTGATTGTTTTCGCAGTGAATCTGTACGGGATCCGGGAAATGAACGAGGAGGACACGCCTTTTGGCTGGGCCGAAGCAGAAAATCAGGGCGTCATGGAACTGCTGGCAGAGGATACGGTGTTCCACGTGACCTGCGACGAGACACTGCAGCTGGAACAATACCAGGTCCGCTTCACCGATGTGATATGCTTCCGAATTCCGGATGACAATTCGATCTATGTGAAAGGCGACTACGGTATCTATCTATTCTACGAACGGACCGGAGAAGGCGGAGAAGAAGCGATCACCTGTCTGACGCCGGCCTTCTTTCGAGACGATCAGGGCAGAACCTTGGCATGGAACGCGCCTTGGCTGGATGCGGGGAAGGACGACTGGGATCCATCGCAGCCGGACGGAAGAAACGGGGTTTACGGTGCGACGTATTCTGCCAGCAAAATGGACCGGTTCCGTATCTACGGCTTTACTCCCGGAACAAAATATATCGACGTGGTTTACGATCTCTTCGGGCAGAGGGCTTCCTGCCGTCTGGACTTGACGAATGGGGAGGAGGCAGCAGTATGAAACAGACTATCACTCTGCCGAAGAAGACAAAACGGAAACTGACCCGCACCCAGACCATCCTGCGAAATATTCTGGCAATTGTTCTGATGATTTCTGCGATTCTGTTTCTGAGAAAAGGCACGTTCACAGAACAGCAGGCATACCAGCGACAGCTGCAGTCTCTTGGCATCCCAGAAACTGCCATAGAAAGCGGAAGTGTGCAGATCATAGAAGACCGGCAGCTGAACTCTGCTGCGGAAATGGATCCATCCATGCACGGGCCGGATGTCGACTTTGAACCGACCCGGCAAGTAATTCTGGAGTCCACTGCAGGCGGTGAAAAAGCGCAGCTGATCATCGTCGTGGGGAAACGCAGCTTTCTGTGGTATGATGCGGCATGGAACCTGTCCTACCCGGCATATCCCTGATAAAAAAAGAACGATAGTTTCGGCAGAATTGCAGCAAACCCTTGACTTTTGGCGCAGAAGTCTATAAAATATTATAAGTTATGAACTGCATAGGACTGTGAAAAAGAGGAGTAGGAAAGGTCAGCACTCTACAGAGAACCGGGCCGCGGCTGAGAGCACCGGGAGGAAGCGCTTTTCGAAGGTTGCTTTGGAGTCCGTAAGAGAATGAGGGCCTGCGGATGCCTTCGGAGCAAAATCTGTTTGCCCGGGGCTTGTGCAGGAACAAAGGTGGTACCGCGGAAAAGAGTTTTTCGTCCTTTGTGAGCCGGTGGCTTGCAGAGGGCGTTTTTATTTGGAAAATGCCGGGAAAACGGATTTTGCGGGGACCGCTGAAAAAGAGAATCGTAAGAAAAAAGAAATCAAATAAAGAAAGGAAACACCATGGAGAAGAATTTAGCCAAGAATTACAATCCGAAGGATTTCGAGGACCGGATCTATGAGATGTGGGAATCCACAGGCTCTTTCCGGGCAGAGGTAGACAAGGACAAGAAGCCGTTTACCATCGTGATGCCGCCTCCAAACATTACGGGGCAGCTGCACATGGGACATGCGCTGGACCAGACACTGCAGGACGTGCTGACCCGCTGGAAGAGAATGCAGGGCTACAGTGCGCTGTGGCTTCCGGGTTCCGACCACGCCAGCATTGCCACAGAGGTAAAGGTTGTGAATAAGATTCGGGAAGAAGAAGGACTGGAAAAGGAAGATCTGGGCCGGGAGGAATTCCTGAAGCGTGCCTGGGCATGGAAGGAAGAATACGGCGGACGGATCACTCGTCAGTGCCGGAAGCTGGGCGATTCCTGCGACTGGAGCAGGGAGCGGTTCACCATGGATGAGGGCTGCAACAAAGCCGTCAAGACCTTCTTCATCAAGTTATATGAAAAAGGACTGATCTACCGTGGAAACCGGCTGATTAACTGGTGTCCGCAGTGCGGCACGTCTCTGTCTGATGCGGAAGTAGAGCATGAGGATAAGACCGGCAAATACTGGTATTTCCGGTATCCGGCAGCGGATGGTCAGGGAGAGGGCATCGTGGTTGCAACCTCCAGACCGGAGACCATGTTTGCCGATGAGGCCATTGCGGTTCATCCGTCCGATGAAAGATATAAGGATATGATCGGCAAGAAGGTGATTCTGCCGCTGGTTGGAAAGGAAATTCCGATCATCGCTGACATCTATCCGGATCCGGAAAAGGGAACCGGTGCCGTAAAGATTACGCCAGCCCACGACCCGAACGACTTCGAGGTCGGTCAGCGGGCAGGTCTGGCTCGTCCGTCCTGCATCAACAAGGATGCCACCATGAACGAACTGGCCGGCAAATATGCCGGTATGGATCGTTACGAGTGCCGGAAGGCCTGGGTGGCAGATCTGGATGCGGCCGGTTATCTGGTGAAGACAGAAGAAAAAGTCATTCCTGTGGGCGAATGCTACCGCTGCCATACAGTCATCGAACCGATGCTGTCTGACCAGTGGTTCGTGGCCATGGAAGAACTGGCCAAGCCGGCTATCGAGGCGGTAAAGAAGGGCGATCTGAAGTTCGTACCGGAGCGTTTTGAGAAGACTTATCTCCACTGGCTGGAAGAAATCCGCGACTGGTGTATTTCCCGTCAGCTATGGTGGGGACACCGGATTCCGGCATATTACTGCGAGGAATGCGGTGAGATCGTGGTGGATTACGATACGCCGGCCAAATGCCCGAAGTGCGGCGGTACCCATTTCCATCAGGATGAAGACGTACTGGACACCTGGTTCAGTTCTGCCCTGTGGCCTTTCTCGACATTAGGCTGGCCGGAAAAGACGCCGGAACTGGAATACTTCTATCCGACCAATGTGCTGGTAACGGGCTATGACATCATCTTCTTCTGGGTCATCCGTATGGTATTCTCCGGCATCGAAGGCATGGGAGACATTCCGTTTGAACATGTATATATCCACGGTCTGGTGCGGGATGCCGAAGGCCGGAAGATGTCCAAGTCTCTGGGCAACGGTATCGATCCGCTGGAAGTCATCGACCAGTACGGTGCTGATGCGCTGCGGTTCATGCTGACCACCGGTATCACACCGGGCAACGACATGCGGTTTAAGGAAGACCGTCTGGAAAGCTGCCGGAATTTTGCTAATAAGTTATGGAACGCTTCCCGGTTTGTCATCATGAATCTGCAGGATGAAGAGGGTAACTTCAGAGAAATGGCCAAGTGCTGCGCCACTTGCTGCGGCAAGGCCTGCGGTGATGTGACAGACTTCTCCAACATCGCTCTGAAGGATGAAGATAAATGGATGATCAGCTGCGTCAACGATGCGGTAGAATATGTGACATCCGCACTGGAAAAATATGATCTGGCGCTGGCAGGTCAGAGAATCTATGACCTGATCTGGAATGAGTACTGTGATTGGTACATCGAACTGGTAAAGGCACGTCTGTGGGGGGATGATGAAGAGGATAAGAAGGTGGTTCGCTTCACACTGGTAATGTGCCTGAAGAACATGCTGAAGCTGCTGCACCCGTTCATGCCGTTCATCACGGAAGAAATCTGGTCCTTCCTGCC
>JBJESY010000390.1:0-6704 GCA_051883035.1 Anaerovoracaceae bacterium
TAGGTATGAGCGGAAATGGAATTATTAAACTGGTAACAACACACAATGAGAGTGTCGAAATGTAAGATTATGGGTTGATTTACGGAATTTGTAATACATCCTGCAATACAAAACACACAAAAATGTATTTTACTGTAAAATCACCTGGATTTTACAGCATACCTAGATGCTCTATGTGACGCTTTTTTGACGAAATCCACCCGTTTGGCGTCCTTTTTTGTTTGCAAAATCTTTTCTCCCGGCTTTTTCAATCCGCCGGCTGTCCGTCAGCCGGCGTCAGCTGGTCGATGGTCGGGTGCACCTGATAAAAATCGCGAAGGGCTTCGTATTGCTGCTGGGCCCGGGCGGCCTTCCAGGCCGCCTGCTTTCCGATGGCCGGGGACTTGACTGCCTTGATCATGATGTTTCTGGCAGTGTGCTCCAGGCTGGTGAATTCGATCATAGCTACATCGTAGCCGCAGGCTTCCAGCTTCAGGCCCCGCAGGCCGTCCGTCAGATATTCCGTGAGGCGGTCCTTCAGAATGCCGTGCTTCAGCATGGGCTGGTGCACCTCGCTGCGAATCTGACTGAAAAGCTCGTGCTGACAGCATGGTACGCTTAAGATAACCCGGGTGTTCCAGGACACTGCGTTCATCAGGGCATAGTCCGTGGCAGTATCGCAGGCATGGAGGGTCACCACCATGTCAGCGTAGTCGTTGGTATAATCGGCGATATCACCCATGAGAAACTGAAGGCCGTCATACCGGAGATCGGAAGCAACCTTATTGCAGAATTCGATCACATCGGTTTTCAGATCCAGACCGATGATCTCCACGTTGCGCTGCTTCAGTACCTTCAGATAATAGTAGATGGCGAAAGTCAGATAGGCTTTGCCGCAGCCGAAATCGATGATGCGAAGCGGTCGTCCGTCCGGATAGACAGGCAGCGACGGGAACACATCCTCCACGATCTCCAGATACCGGTTGATCTGGCGGAACTTGCCGTAATGCTTCTTGAACACCCGGCCATCCCGGTCCATGACTCCCAGACGAATGAGAAAGTCGCAGGGCTCCCCGTCGGGAATGATGTAATTCTTTTTTTTATTATGGGCCGTGCTCTCCTGCTTTTTCGTGCCGGGTTTTCGGGAAATACGAGGCGTCTCCGGTTTGGAAGCCAGAATCTGCATGTCCTCGCCTTCCAGAAACACGTTGATCTGCTTAAACTGCTCCCCAATCAGAGAAAGGGACTGGCTGACCGCCTCTTCCGCAGAAAGGTTTTCGTGGGTCACTTTTTTCTCCCAGGTGTATTCCACCTGAAACAGCAGCTGACCGCCGATGGTGACCGGGCGGATCAGCGCCTTCTGGCATTCCTGTGATTTTTTGCGCCGATCGCTGAAAATCATTTTAATCAGACGGCTGCCGCGGAAAATATCCTCAAAAACAGGGGTAAGTTTGTCCATATGTTAACCTCCGAGGGGCAATTTCGACAATGACGGTAAAATAAAAAGATTCCATCTCAGTATAACATAAGCCGAAGGCATTGAAAACCCCCGGCTTTTATCTCTGTGAGACGTGCCCGGAAAAATCCGGGACGACTGATTTTGCACAGTAATTGCGGCGCGGCATGCGGAAGGCTACGGTTCGACGAAAGGAACCCCCAGAATGTCGGCTACGGACAAGGCCAGATTCCTGCCGATGGCTTCGATATTGTTGATGATCCAGTTGGCGTCTTCCCAGTTATCGTGATAGGCGACTTCGACCAGAGCGGCAGGGGCTTTGGTTCGACGCAGTTCCACCAGGGTGGTGGTAGGCACGACAGAGACCAGGTCCGGCAGCGGGTAGATCTGCCGCAGGTTGTTGGCGATGATTTCGGCGGCAGAGCGGCCGCGGGTGCTGGTGGCGTAGTAGTAGACGTCAGGACCCCGGAGCATGCCGGCCAGGTTCGGCGGCGCAGCGTTGGAGTGGACGGCCAGATGGAAGTCGTAGTTTCCTGCGTTGGAATTGGCGATGGAGTCGGCCACGGTTCCGCCCGGGTCGTTCCTCACGAAGTCGATGCTGCTGGCTCTCAGGTAGGGGATCATGGCGTCGACGATGAGATTGGCGTAATATTCCTCGCTGTTTCCGGTGACATATGTGTTATATTCCTGGGTGGAAGGACTTAAGTACACGGTAGGCATAGGCGAACCTCCTTTTTTTGAAAGTATACATGTTATACTATGCGCTTTTCGTTGAAATTGTCCTGCTTGTGTGGTAAAATAATATGTCATTGAGTAAAATTTTCAAGCAAGTGCAAATGAAATGAAGATAGACAGAAAGAAGGACAAAATATGAGTCAGAAACAGAAGATCATCAACATTGCCGTGATCGCTCACGTCGATGCGGGAAAGTCCACCCTGGTGGATGCATTCCTCAATCAGAGCGGTGTATTCCGCGCCAACGAGGAGGTCGTGGACTGCGTCATGGACAGTGATGACATCGAGCGGGAACGGGGAATCACCATTTATTCCAAGAACTGCTCGGTCATGCATAACGATGTGAAGATCAACATCGTGGATACGCCGGGACATGCCGACTTCAGCTCGGAAGTGGAGCGTATCATGAAGACCGTGGATACGGTGATTTTGCTGGTGGACTCCAGCGAAGGTCCGATGCCGCAGACACGGTTCGTACTGAAAAAATCCCTGGAGCAGGGTCTCAACCCGATCCTGTTCATCAACAAGCTGGATAAGAAGGATGCACGAATCGATGAGGTGGTGGACGAAGTCTATGAGCTGTTCATGGATCTGGAAGCCAATGACGATCAGCTGGATTTCCCGATCCTTTACGGTATTGCACGGCAGGGTATCGCCGTGCGGGATCCGAAGGAAGTGGAGAACATGGAGATCGGCGAGGGCGAGAACAAGATCAAGAAGAGCCCGACCGGCTTGGGCGGACTGGATATTACACCGCTGTTCGATACCATCATCGAGCACTGCCAGCCGTATCCGGATCTGAATGAGGAACCGCTGCAGTTCCAGGTTTCCACCCTGGCCTATGACGACTATATCGGCCGTCTGGGCATCGGCAGAATCACCAAGGGTAAGATCCGGGAAGGTCAGACCGTGGCTGTGGCCAAGGCAGACGGCACCATCGTGCAGAGAAAAATCAATCAGGTCTTCGTTTACCGCGGTCTGAAGCGGACGGCTGTGCCGGAAGCGGAGTGCGGCGATATCGTGGTGGTTTCCGGTATTTCCGATATTTCCATCGGTGAGACTATCTGTGATCCGGCCAATCCGCAGCCGATGGAGATGATTCATATCGAAGAGCCGACCCTGTCCATGAACTTCATGGTCAACTCTTCTCCGTTTGCCGGAAAGGTAGGCAAGTATGTCACCTCCCGCCACATCCGTGAGCGGCTCAATAAGGAGCTGGAGGTCAACGTGGGTCTGGTGGTGGAAGAGACCGATTCCACCGACTGCTTCAAGGTGTCCGGAAGAGGCGAGCTTCACCTGTCCATCCTCATCGAGAACATGCGCCGGGAAGGCTACGAACTGGCCGTTTCCAAACCGCAGGTTATCCTGCGCCGGGGCGACCACGGACAGACCCAGGAGCCGATTGAAGAAGTGGTCATCAATGTTCCGGATGAATATGCCGGTACGGTGATCAATAAGCTGAATATCCGAAAGGGCATGATGCGGCAGATGTCCGGTGCCAACGGTTATTCCCGTCTGGAATACCTGGTGCCGACCAGAGGCCTGCTGGGATACCGGAGTGAATTTATCAACGACACCCGCGGCGAAGGCACCATGGTGCGGCGGTTTGAGTGTTTTGATGATTATAAAGGGGAGATTCCGCAGAGAACCAACGGCGTGGCCATCGCCCAGGAAGAAGGGGTCTGCACACCATATGCTTTGTTCAATATCGGCGAGCGTGTCCAGATGTTCGTGGACCCGGGCACGAAAGTGTACGAAGGCATGATCGTGGGCATGAACTCCAGAAACGATGACATGGTGGTCAATCCGTGCAAGGCCAAGAGAGTCAGCAACATGCGTGCAGCCGGCTCCGATGATGCCATCAAGCTGAGTCCGTCCAGAAAGTTCACCCTGGAGGAAGCGCTGGAATTCATCAATGACGATGAGCTGGTGGAAATTACCCCGGATGACATCCGCCTCCGCAAAAAACTTCTCCACGAACTGGAAAGAAGAAGAAGCGGGCGTGTTTACGAATAGGATTTTGTGGTATATATATAAAATATTGCGTTAACAGAAAGGAATTTTTATGGAGTTAAGCCAGAAAACCATTGACATTATCGGTATGGTGGCAGGCGCCGCGCTGATCCTCGTGATTGGTCTGATTCTGATTCGGGTGATTCTGGGAATTACGCGGAAAGCCCTGACCCGGACTTCGCTGGATGGTGCCATCTATACTTTCGTCATCAGTGCAATGAAAATCGTCCTTTACCTTGTACTGGTGGTGGCGCTTCTGGGACAGCTGAAAGTTCCTACTGCTCCTCTTGTGACACTTCTGGGTGCCTGCGGTGCAGCCATTGCGCTGGCGCTGAAGGACAGCCTGGGAAATATCGCGGGAGGGCTGCTGATCTTAGCTAACAAACCCTTCAAAAAAGGGGATGTGATAGAAACTGCCGGTATCCTGGGAATCGTGGAGAATATCGATCTTCTCGTCACGACACTGAAAACCTATGACAACAAGGTGATCACGGTTCCCAACGGCACCTTAAACACTTCCGTTATTGTGAACTACTCCCGGGAAAATTCCCGCAGGGTAGACTGCAAATTCGGAATCAGTTATGATTCGGACATTGCCCGGGCCAAAGACGTCCTGCTGGCTGTGGCACAGTCCAATCCTGACATTTATCAGGAACCTGCACCTGTCATCGGCGTTGCTTCACAGGATGACAGTGCAATCGTTCTCGACCTGCGTGTCTGGTGTGACACAGAGAATTATTTCAATGTGGAATATTATCTGAAAGAGCAGGTCAAACTGGCTTTTGATGAAGCGAACATTTCAATACCTTTCCCACAGATGGACGTTCATGTGGTCAAGTAATTTTTTAGGAGAGAAGACATGGGAGAAATTAAAAAATTCAAAAGAGTATTGGTAGCAAACAGAGGTGAAATTGCCATCCGTGTATTCCGTGCCTGCCGTGAGCTGGGCATTCGTACCGTGGCAATCTATTCCGAAGAAGATAAGAATTCTCTGTTCAGAACCAAGGCAGACGAAGCGTATCAGATCGGTAAGGGCAAAACGCCGGTAGGCGCTTATCTGGGTATCGATGAAATCATCGCACTGGCCAAGTCCAAGGGTGTAGATGCCATCCATCCGGGATACGGATTCCTGGCAGAAAATGTGGAGTTCGCCAAGGCATGTGCTGACGCAGGCATTGAATTCATCGGGCCGACTGCAGAAATGATGGATAAACTGGGTGACAAGATCAAATCCAAGATTGTGGCTCACTCTGTAGGCGTTCCGACCATTCCGGGTGTGGAAAAGGCCATCCAGTCCGAAGAGGAAGCAGTAAGATTCGCAGAATCCTGCGGTTATCCGATTATGCTGAAGGCGGCTGCCGGCGGCGGCGGACGCGGTATGCGTATCGTACATAGCGCCGAGGAACTGCTGCCGCAGTTCAGAAGTGCCAGATCGGAGGCGGCCAAGGCATTCGGTATCGATGATATCTTTATTGAAAAATATCTGGAAAATCCGAAACACATCGAAGTCCAGATCCTGGGCGACAAGGAAGGAAACATCGTTCATTTATATGAAAGAGACTGTTCCATCCAGCGCCGTCACCAGAAGGTCATCGAATTTACGCCGGCACTGTGCCTAACCGAAGAACAGCGTCAGGCAATCTGTGCGGATGCCCTCAAAATTGCAAAAGCAGTGGATTACAGAAGTGCGGGTACGGTGGAATTCCTGGTGGATAAACACGGAAACCACTATTTCATCGAGATGAACCCTCGTATTCAGGTAGAGCACACGGTATCCGAAATCGTAACCGGTGTGGATATCGTGCAGGCGCAGATCCTGATTGCACAGGGCTATCGCCTGGATTCCGAAGAAATTGATATTAAAGGACAGGACTCCATCAAGGTGACCGGTCATGCGATCCAGTGCCGTATCACCACAGAGGATCCTGTGAACAACTTCATGCCGGATACCGGTGTGATTGAATACTACCGCAGCCCGGGCGGCCTGGGCGTGCGTCTGGACGGCGGAAACGGATTCACCGGTTCCGAAATCACTCCGTTCTATGACAGCCTGCTGGTAAAGGTGACGGCTTACAGCAGAACCTTCGAAGACACCAGAAGAAAGGCAGTCAGAGCCTTGGGTGAAACCGTGATCAAGGGCGTGAAAACCAACATTCCGTTCATGCTCAACGTGCTGAACCATCCGACCTTCCGCGCAGGAATGTGCGACACCGGATTCATTGCCAGCACGCCGGAACTGCTCCAGATTGACAAGGTAGACGATAAGGAACTGAAGGTTATCGAGTTCCTGGGCAATAAATTTGTAAATGAAACAAGAGGTGTGAAGCCGCAGTTCAACGTGCCTGTCTTCCCGCGGTTCAAGCCGGAAGATCTGCAGGGCCTGCGCGGTACGAAGCAGATTCTGGATGAACAGGGTCCGGAAGCGCTGTCCAAGTGGGTAATGGACCAGAAGAAGCTGCTGATCACCGATACCACCATGCGGGATGCCCAGCAGTCTCTGATGGCGACCCGTGTGAGAACC
>JBJESY010000391.1:0-6621 GCA_051883035.1 Anaerovoracaceae bacterium
GTTCCACAGCGCCTCGTTGACCTTGGCGGAATCGGTGGTGCCGGCGGCCTTCAGGGTTTCCACCTGTTCTTTATGGGCTGGATCGAAAATCAGTACGTCCGCATAGCTTCTTGCCAGAGAGGATTCCAGTTCCTCGTAAGGCAGGCCCTTATCCAGGGGAACGCAGATGCCCAGACCGCCCAGAACGGCGAAATAGCTTTCCACCCACTCCTCCCGGTTTTTCCCGATGATGGCGATGCGCTTTCCTTCCATTCCGCGGAGCAGCAGGGCAGTACCCAGCTGATTCACTCTCTCATAAAATGCAGCGAAGGAAATGTGTTCATAGGAAACTTCTTTTCCTTTTTTTGTTTTCACGATGAAGGCATCATCATCGGCAAATTCTCTGGCACTGTAGCGAAGCAGTTCCCGCAGATTTTCATGCCGCACCGGCGAGAAGACCTTTTTCAATTCTCCAATTCTGATCAAAATTCTATTCTCCTTGTATTCATGTCGTTTTTTACATAGTTGGTTATAAACTACTTGTTATGTAGTTACGATAACTATATTACACTATTTCTGACAGAAAGTCAATAAAAGAAGAAAGACGTATGAAACTTCAATGCATCATACGTCTTTATTATTACATGGATTATCACGTTGCTAAGCTTCGTTTCTTTCGTGGAGCTTTTCAAAATATTTATCCAGATAGATCTTATGGACTGCCGTGATGATGGTGTTTTTCAGCATGATCTTCTCATCGGCTGCCTCCGGTTCTGAAGATGACAGGGAGTCCTGCAGCCCGCCTTCGTATCGGAGAATGGATTCGAATTCCGAGCAGAAAAAAGCATAAGCCTCCCGGGTATCATAGTGATTCTTCTGAATCTCCAGAAGGAGCTGGATGTTTTCGAGAGAAAGGACGCTTTTGGCCACAGCGATAAAGAAAATATCCGCAATCTGATCCCGGTAGTATTGTTTCTTTATCGGATTTGCAATCAGTTTTTTCTTTACATAATTGCTGATCATGGAACTGGTGATGGTGATGGTGTCGCCGAGAGGCTCCAGAAAACCGGAGACATACTTGGTTACCTGTTCGAGAAACAGGCCGACATCAGGAATTTCTTCATATTTCGGAAAGCGAAATTCCTGAATGGAATGGCTGATCTCCGCGGTCAGGTTCTGATTCATCTGCACGTTTTCCTCCTTTGCAGCCTTTTGTCATGGGAAACATTATACAGGAAAACCGAAAAAAGGTCAAGAAAGACCAGGAATCGGTTTTGGAAAAACTCTTGACAGGATAAAATAAAACGCTATATAATAACCGAAGAAAGGTTTTTCAAAAACCGATGATAAGAATATTTATTTCTGCGGCTGGGAATAACAAAGGATGCGGTTGCGGAATATATCGATATAAGATGCGTATTCATGCGCATCTTAACGAAAAAGGGAGGATTTGAAATGAATAAGACAGGAACTGCTGCAGGCGGACGGTTTTATGTGAAGGAACCGGGGAGTGCGCTGACCCATTTCATCGGGTTGCTGCTTGCCGTCGCATTTCTCGCACCGCTGCTGGTGCACGGCGCAGCCCGACATGTGGGGAATGCCGGCATGGCCAGCCTGGCCGTGTTCATGGGGAGTATGATTCTTTTATATGGGGCCAGCAGTGCATATCACGCATTTGATCTGTCGGAGCGTGGAAACAGGGTGCTGAAAAAACTGGATCATATGATGATTTTCGTGCTGATTGCCGGGACATATACGCCGGTCTGTGTCATGCATCTGGCAGGCCAGGGAGGACGCAGGCTTCTGATCTTATCGTGGCTTCTGGCTGCCCTGGGCATTTTATTCAAGTTTTTCTGGGTGGGCTGTCCCAAGTGGGTATCTTCGGTACTGTACATCGGCATGGGATGGCTCTGCATTCTGGCATGGCCTCAGATTGTGACCAGTGTTCCTGCGGCAACATTTCGCTGGCTGCTGGCAGGGGGGATTCTCTATACGGCCGGCGGCGTGATTTATGCGCTGAAGCTGCCGTTCCCGAAAAAATGGGAGGGCTGGTTCGGAACCCATGAATTTTTCCATCTTTTCGTCATGGCAGGCAGCTTCTGTCACTATATCGCACTGTACATTTCCATCTGAGGCTGCATCTGAAGCCAAATCTGCTCCTGCGACTGCTCATATCTGGTTATTATAACTGGAAATTATTGTTGTTAACACCGGAAAAATGGGGTAAAATAGATGCAGGAGGATGAGACACATGAAGAAGGAAAGAAGTCTGGAGGACTTTCGTCTGCCCCGCTGGCAGCAGCTTCCGCCGATGCCCCTGTATCTGGAGCAGGTGCTGGCGCTGCTGGAGGAATGGCTGGGACCCTATCTGGGCAATGAGGAAGGAAAGGTTCTGACGAAGACCATGATCAATAACTATGTGAAGCTGCATTTCATTGAAGCACCCCTTCGCAGGAAGTACGACCGGCTGACTGTGGCATCGCTTTTCGTGATCGCTGTACTGAAGCCGGTTTACACCATTGAGGAGATCGGATACCTGATCCGGCTCTCTCTGGGTCATTCTGATACAGAAGTAGCGTATGACGGATTCTGTGACTATGTGGAAGCAGCGGTGAGCCATGCTTTTCACAGAACCACCATGGAAAAGGAAAGCAATCCGGACGATCCGCGGCAGCTCCTGTGGAATGCATGCAATGCATTTGCGTGCCAGCTGTATGTGAGAAGAATTTATCTGGAGGATGCCATGGCCGCTGCGGGGTCGGGGATGACCGGAGCCGATCAGACGGAAAACGGGCAGAAGGACGGTGTGCAAAATGGCTAAGAAGCAGAACATGGAAAAGACCAATGCCATGCGGAAGCTGGATGCCATGAAGCTGTCCTTCGGTGAATATACTTATGAGAGCGACGGAAGCCAGACGGGTCTGGAGATCTCCAGAATGCTGGGGCAGGATCCGGACCGGGTCTTCAAGACTCTGGTAACGGTGGGACGCAGCGGCGAACATTATGTTTTCATGATTCCTGTGGCGGAGGAGCTGGATCTGAAAAAGGCGGCGAAAGCCGTCGGGGAGAAATCGGTGGAGATGGTAAAGTCGAAGGAGCTGCTTCCGCTGACCGGCTACATCCACGGAGGCTGCTCCCCCATCGGCATGAAGAAGCTGTTCCGCACCACGGTACATGAAACGGCCGTGCTGTATGATGCAATCCTCTTCAGCGGCGGCAAGATCGGATACCAGATTGAGCTGGGACTTTCCGATTTGGAGAAGGTGATTCCCCTGCAGACGGCAGATGTAGTGAAAGAATAGACATCAGTTTTTTATGACATGGAAAAAGGACGCCAATCGCGTCCTTTTTTGCTATCGCAATCCTATTCCGGATCATCAAGGAAGTCACTCATGAGCTGGTCTTCCATCATTTCCTCCAGCTGGGCCAGGACCTGCCGGAAATCTTCCCGGGCCTGCTTGATCTCATCCGGTTTCTGACGATCCAGGATGGCTTCAAATTCCATAAGGGAGCGGTTGATCATGGGACGCAGATCACCCAGCGCCTCTTCATACATGCGCTCGGCCTTCAGCAGGAGGAGTTTGTTTTCCTCCTGATCCCGCGGATGGATCTTCAGGTAATCCAGCTGTGCCATCCGCTGCTCTGCCTGGGCGTCGTCGTAAATACTGTCCTCACCTTTTATGATCATTTTCTTCGTCACCTGGGTGGAGTCCACCTTTACAATGACTTCCAGCAGGGCGTTGATATCATAAGTAAAGGTGACAGTGATGGATTCTTCGCCGGCAGGGCGGGGCGGTACAGGGACTGTGAGACGGCCCAGCAGCAGGTTCCCCTTGGCCAGACGGCTTTCTCCCTGCAGAACATCTACGCTGACACTTCTCTGGTTGTCCCGGACGGTCCAGTATTTTTTCGTGCGGCTGGCCGGAATCACCGTGTTGCGCTCGATGATCGGGTCGAAGTAACCGCTTTCCAGCGAGTCTCCGATGCCGCGGATGGAAGTATCGGTGCCCAGAGAATACGGACAGACATCGGTCAGAACGATCTCCTTGATTTCTTCATTCCTCTCCTTCATGGCTGCCTGCAGGGCAGCGCCGATGACGATAGCTTCATCGGGATTGATTTCTACCTTAGCCGGCCGACCCATGAGCCGGCCTACAAAGCGGCGCAGAATCGGCAGCTTGGTGGCACCGCCCACCAGTACCACTTCGCTGATATCTTCCAGACGGATGCGGGCATCCCGCAGGCTCCGTTCGATGGGTTTTTTGATCCGTTCAAACAGCAGCTGACAGGCTTCTTCATACTCCTTCAGCGTCACTTCCATGTGGAGGGGTTCCTCTTCCACCACAGCGCTGAGGACGATCTTATCCTTTTCACAAAATTCCTTCTTGCACTTTTCCGCCTGGCGCCGGATCTGGGTCAGGGTTTTGATCGGCGTGGTTCCTTCGTCAATGGAAAATTTATTGATGAACATGCGATAGAGAACTTCTGTGAAGTCCTCGCCGCCCAGAAAGTTGTCGCCGGCTACAGCCCGGACTTCCATGATGATGTCATCCAGCTCGAGAATGGACACGTCCAGCGTGCCGCCGCCCAGGTCGAAGACCAGGTAGCGGGCCTCGTCGGCCCGCTTGTCAATGCCGTAGGCAATGGCGGCGGCGGTGGGCTCGTTGATGATTCGTTCCACCCGGAACCCGGCCAGTTCTCCGGCTTTTTTTGTGGCTTTTCTCTGTCGGTCATTGAAGTACGCCGGCACACTGATCACGGCTTCTTCCACAGTCTGCCCCAGATACTGCTCTGCATCCTCCTTCAGAGAACGGAGAATAAACGCAGACAGATCCTCCGCACGGTAGGCGTGCTCCCGGATCTGGTAGACGCGGTCTGTACCCATGGCACGTTTGAAGACGGATACCGTATTGCCCGGATCGATGCTTTTCCGCTCCAGAGCTGTTTCGCCCACATAGACCGTGCCGCTTTCGTCGATGCTTACCACAGAAGGCGTCAGCACCGAACCCAGACGGTTGGGTATTACCTGCACTTCTCCGTTCTGGTAGACAGCGGCGAGGCTGTTGGTTGTTCCTAAGTCAATTCCTAAAATCATTGAAATAATCCCCTTTTCTTTGTAAACAGACCGGTTTTTTTCGCGAAGAAAGCATCCGATAGGTTTTTCAGATCATAATCATACGGTGAAACAGCGAGGCCTTCCTGCAGCCAGTGCTGCATAGCGTCCTTATCTCCCTGTAGGCTGCTGATGTAAACCAGCGCGCAGTAAGCATCGATGCAGCCGCTGTATTTGCAGAAATCGCACTTCCGGCCGTCCATAGCCAGCTGCAGACGATCCAGGGCTTCTTTATTTTTCCCCAGAATGGCCAGGGCTTCAGCGGACCGGACCAGATAATATGCCCGGTTATAGCCGTAGTCCATGAAATCTTTCGGGATCGCATCCAGCACCCGTCCGGCACATTCCGCAGCTTTCTTCTTGTTTTTCAGCTTCAGGTACAGTTTGGCCAGATCGATGTTGGCGTTGATATCATTCTTCCGCAGTGAAACGGCTTTTTCAAAAAAGTCCACGGCACGGTTTTCTTCACCGTTCATATACATATATAGCCTGCCGCACTGATACACCGCTGTATATGCGCTGGTCTCCAGAGAAGTATATCGGATAAACCGATCCGTATCCCGCAGATACATGGCAGCCGATTTCAGTTCTTCCAGCACCATCAGGCTGTCGCCGGCTTCATGGGCTTCCAGATATCTTTCCCCCTCTGCGATGGCCTCGTTGAAACGGCCTGCCATGCGGAGCACTTCCATCAGGGTGGATACGTCTTCCTGCTGCTGGTACAGTCTGAAATTCTCCCGCAGACACTTTTCCGCATGGTCATAATCCTGCATCCTGCAGTATACCATGGCCTTGTCGCGGAGGATCCGGTACCAGGCTTCTTCTTTTCTGACTGCCAGGTCCTGTGCCCGGGAAAGGGCGGAAAGGGCCTCCGGATAACGTCCGGTGTGGGTATACAGGGCACCGAAAAGGATGGAGGTGTAGGTCAGATCCGGTTCCAGTTCTGCAGCCCGCAGCAGATGGGCTTCTGCGTCTGCGAAGCGGTCCATCTGAATCTCGTTCCCGGCCAGCTGTGCGAAATGGCGTCCGCTGGGATCCAGCTTCGTCATTTTACGATACAGTTCCTGCGCTTCCCCGTGGCGGGACTGGCCGTACAGTTCCCCTGCCAGCTCGGAGACAAGAGGGAGATCATCCGGATAGAGCTTTACCCCTTCCCGCAGATATTTCATGGAATCATGCCAGTACTGACCTTTTTCTGTTTCCCGGTACAGCTTCTGTAATGTGTGGTAAAGACGGAAATAGGTACCGGTCAGGTCGTCCAGTTCGGCCGGATAAAATGGATCCCGCTGCATATCCCCATTTATGTCCAGCACCTTCAGGTAAGCGTCCTTTGCCTGTTCAAGATCGCCTGCAGCCTCATGGGCTTTGCCCCGGAGGAAGGTGATTTTCGTTCCCTGTACCTGTGCTTCCAGATCGTCCAGTTCCTGCAGAGCATCCTGGATTTCGCCCACCTCGATGAGGATGTTGATTTTGCAGAAAAAGGCTTCAATATCGCCGCCGTAGATGCTGATACAGTCATTGCAGTCCTG
>JBJESY010000392.1:0-6576 GCA_051883035.1 Anaerovoracaceae bacterium
GAATACAGAAAGCATCTGCACCAGACCCTGTTTTGCAGGATGAGAAACATCCGCGGTTGCTGCCGCATTCGGCGCAGAACCCATACCTGCTTCGTTGGAGTACAAACCTCTCTTGATGCCGTTCATAATACAGGAACCTGCAAATCCGCCGAAGATGGCTTTGAAGTCAAATGCACTTTCAAAAATCATGGAAAACATTGCCGGAATCCGCGATGCATTCAGAATCAGGACGATAATAGAAACAATCACATAAAGAACGCCCATAACCGGAACCATGACTTCGGTAACCTTGATCAGTCTCTTGGCACCGCCGATTACGATGATGCCAAACAAAACCGCCAGAATCACGCCGATTACCACAGAAGTGGTCTTGCTGTAAAACCCGAATACAGAGAACGTATCCTGCAGGTTATATGCAGCGAGCATATTATATCCCACCGCATAAGTAAGAATGATCAGAACAGAGAAAATGACACCCAGCCATCTCTGCTTCAGCGCATCTCTCATGTAGAAAGCCGGACCGCCATAGCTTGTCCCGTCCTCATTTTTTCTCTTATAAATCTGCGCCAGCGTGGATTCCACGAAGGCAGATGCACCGCCGATAATTGCTGTCACCCACATCCAGAATACGGCACCTGCCCCTCCTGCACAGATTGCGGTTGCCACACCGATGATGTTTCCGGTTCCGACACGGGATGCGGTGGAAACCATCAGTGCGCCGAAGGAGGAAATCCCGTTTTCCGTCGAAGGTTTTTCCAGGATAACCTTGAAAGACTCTCTGAACAGGCGAACCTGAATAAATTTCGACCGAACGGTGAGAAAAATGCCGCCTGCCAGCAGAATCAGCGGTACACACCACGGCTGGTACAGAATACCACTGACTGCATTAATAAAGTTGTTGATAAAATCCATAACATTTCTCCTTATTCTTCTTTGAGTTCGAAATAACCCCGTTTATTTTATCATTTTTTTCGACACACTTCAATCAAAATCTGCAAAATGCTTTCTTTCTTCTTGGCGAACTATCAAAAAGACGCACCATGCATGATGCGCCTCTTCACGTTTTACACTTCCACTATTTTCCGTTGTTTTTCCGTCTTTCCTCCCGATCCAGAAATGTCCGGTACGTCATGAACCCAAAGCGGCCTCCGCCCCTGTAAAACAGATAAAAACCCACCAGAATGTTGGCAATGGCCAGCATATATATGATTCCTCTTTCCAAAATCCACACGCCCCTTTCTTTTTCCATCTTTTACCTTATCATGTTCCGGGATTTTTTGCAAGTCCTCATTTTCCGGCGCGCGTTTTCCATCCCCTTTTTTCGGCGCGCGTTTTCCAAAACAGGCGAAAAGTTTTCCAAAAGAAAACTTTTCTTGCATTTCGGAAAACATGTAATATTATGAAAGCATTTTATTTCCATTACTGTATTTATTTTTAGCATAATGTACCTGTATTAATACAAATATGCACTCCTTGCTCTCAAATGATGGCTGTTTTCGTCTGAAAATGCTCCATTGTTTTCCAAAACATGCAAAATGTTTTCCAAAAGAAAACTTTTCTTCGATTTTGGAAAACCGGACCGAAACCGGCGAGAAAGCTGAATCGAAACCGGACCGAAACCGGCGCGCAAACCGGACCGAAAGCAGAGGTTAATTTCCCTTCGGGCTCTTGGGCGTGAAGATCAGTGATACCAGATAGCCGAAGGTGATGGCCACCGCCACACCGGCTGCCGTTGCCTTAATGGGACCAGTGATTGCTTCCAGGAAACCCTTCCCCGCACCATCCATGGCGCCCTTTGCCAGGGCGTAGCCGAATCCCGGCAGGGGCACAGTGGCACCGCTGCCGGCCAGCTTCACCAGCGGCTCATACAGCCCCACCGCCTGCAGCACCACACCGGAAACCACAAAAATCACCAAAATCCGCGGTGCCGTCAGCTTTGTGGTATCCAGAAGGATCTGCCCCAGCAGGCAGAATCCGCCGCCAATCAGAAACGTCCAGAGATAATCCGTCCATCCATTCATTTACTCCACCTCCAATGCCACAGCATGTGCAATCCCCGGAATGCTTTCCCCCTGAAACGGCGATATTGTAGAAAGCATAGCGCCGGTAGAGATCAGCAGCAGCTTTTTCATCTTACCCATTTCCAGCTTCCGCATCAGGCTGCCGGCGAAGACGGCGGCAGAACAGCCGCACCCGCTGCCGCCGCCGTGAACATCCTGCTCTTTGCTGAACAGCATGGTGCCGCAGTCATCGTACCGCTCCAGCACCCGGGCTGCAGGAAGTCCCGCATCGATGAGCAGGTCTGTCATGATGTCCTTTCCGATGAAACCCAGATCACCCGTGACCACCAGATCGTAATAGTCGATGGCCCGGCCCGTGTCCTCCAGGTGATTCAGCAGCGTGTCCACTGCCGCCGGAGCCATGGCCGCTCCCATCTGATTGGCGTCGCTGATTCCCGGATCAATCACCTTTCCTATGGTGGCAGCTGTGGCACGAATGGCCGGAATCCCCGGTGCCGGCCGGCATCCCACTACCACGCTTCCGGCCGCCGTGGCTGTCCACTGGGCCGACGGCGGCCGCTGATTGCCATGCTCCACCGGCATGCGGAACTGACGCTCCGCCGTGCAGAAATGACTGGACGCCCCGGCGAGTATATTTTGCGCAAAACCACCATCGATGAGCATACAGCCCAACACCAGAGACTCCGTCATGGTAGAGCAGGCACCATATAAGCCGAGAAACGGGATATGGAGATCCCGTGCCATAAACGAGGAGCTCATCAGCTGGTTCAGCAGATCGCCGCTGAGCATCACGTCAATGTCCTCCTTCGACAGGCCGGCACGCTGGACTGCCCGCATCATGGCTTCCTTCAGCATTTTGCTCTCTGCCTTTTCCCAGGATTTTTCCCCGTACATATCGTCCTGGAGGATCAGATCGAAACAGTCCGCCAGAGGGCCTTCCCCTTCTTTCTTTCCGACCACCGTACCTCTTCCCCGGAGATATGCCCCGGAATGGAACATCATGGATTGCTTCCCGATTTTTTTGTTCATCACGTTTTCTCCCGTCTTCATTTTTCCCATGGACTATCTTCATTTTTTCCATGGACTATTTCCCCAGAAACCAGTAAATCAGTCCTACCACTACTGCCGACGAAATGCCGCAGACCAGCACCGGACCCGCCACACTGAACAGCTTGGCACCCACGCCCAGCACCGGTCCCTCTTTTTTATACTCGATGGCCGGGGCCACCATGGAATTGGCGAAGCCAGTGATGGGCACGATAACGCCGGCGCCTGCAAATTTTGCAATGGAATCGAAGAGTCCCAGACCGGTCAGAAGCTGGGCCAGCGCCACCAGACTGATGGTGACGAAAGTACCTGCGTCTTTCTCACTGAGTCCGCCAGCCGTCAGCCGGTTCTGGAACCAGAATGCTGCGGTGCAGATGAGACCGCCGATGAGAAAGGCCTTCAGGCCGTTCCCGAAATAGTCCGGCTTTGGGGTAAACTGGCTGGCATATTTTTCATACGCCTTTGATATTTCTTTTTTTTGCTTTTTTTCCTGTTTTTCTTTGCTGTCCGCCATGGCATCCGCCTCCTTGCATGCTTCATAATCTTTCAAATAGCATGTCCGTATATACAAAAAATATGCACTTGTCTCGCCTTCCAAAGCCCTGATTTTTCTTGATTTTCCATTCTTTTTCGTATATGATAGAAGCAGTGATTCATGCAATGCAATTTTTAAAATGTATGTAGGAGAGTGGAAAATGGAAAAAAAGTACAACATCAATTACAGTGATTTGCAATACCAGGCAGTTCCTCTGCCGGAAGACATTCTGAAAATGAAATGGTCTGGGGATTTCGACAGAACCCGTGCCATGATTGAGAACCGGCTGTCTCTGCCGAATCTGCCGGAGGCTTATCGGGCCCGCATGGTTCTGGAACTGAAGAATCTGCAGCATCTGGAAGCCCGCTATGTGCTGACCAAGGATCAGGTTCTGGCACAGATCCAGGAAAGAGTGCCTGATTTCAAGGCAGAAGAGCTGGAACGGCTCATCATCGAGGACAAGCTGCAGTGGACCTTCATCCGCGGAAAAGAAATGTTTCTGCGCAGTGCGGTCCGCAATCTGTTCAACCAGTATCCGGAAATGTGGGAGCGGGATCAGGCACGCCATACCTGCGACGCCGACGAGTGCACGGATTTTGACAATGCGCTCAGCAGCCTGAAAGACGGCGACGAAGTGCACGCCCATATCCACATGCGCCACGAATATTATCTGGAGCCGGAGGCTGTCAAACCTGGAAAAACCCTGCGGGTGCACCTGCCGCTTCCGGTAGAGCGCCAGCAGATTCATGATCTGAAGATTTTGAACATTTCACCGGAGCCGGCCAGAATGCCGGAGGTCAGCGATGAAATGCCGACCGTATATTTTGAGGTGCCTGCGGAACCGGGCCAGGTGTTCTCCGCAGAATATCAGTTTGAAAACATTCTCCGTGTCCACGATCTGACCCAGGCGGATGAAGCTGCCATCGCTCGTGAACTGGAGAAAAACGGATATCCGGAAGATGTGCTTCCATACCTGGAAGAAAAGGCTCCGCATATCCTCTTCACGCCGTATCTCCGCGCGCTGGCTGCAGAGCTGAAGGGGGATGAAACCAATCCAATCCGCATTGCACGCGCCATGTACAACTACATTACCTGCAATCTGAAGTACTCCTTCGTCCGGGATTATGCTTCCATCGACAGCATCGCTGAGCAGATGGCACTGACCCGCAAAGGCGACTGCGGCATGCAGGCCATCCTGTTCATCACCCTTTGCCGGATCGCAGGGGTTCCGGCACGCTGGCAGTCCGGACTGGCCGCAGAACCGGGTGCCATCGGTGAGCATGACTGGGCGCAGTGCTATCTGCCTTCCATCGGCTGGGTCTTCGTGGATCCTTCCTATGGCATGAGCGCCAAGCTGAAGAATGATATTCCTCGCTGGAACTACTATTTCGGCAATCTGGATCCGTTCCGCGTACCGTTTAACTGCGATATGCAGTGCGAATTCGTTCCGCCGAGAAACTTCCTGCGCTACGACACCGTAGACAGCCAGGACGGCGAAGCAGAATATGCGGACGAACCGATCTTTGACGAAGGCTGCCGTACTTTCACGGATCTGGGCATTCGTCTGGTGAAGCTGGAGAAAAAAGCATGACTGCAGGAATGACCGCAAACACGGCGGCAGCAGGGCGGTCTCTGATCCTGGCTTCCGGTTCGCCTCGCCGCATCGAAATGATGCAGGCCCATGGCTATGAGCCGCTGGTGATTCCGGCACAGATCGAAGAAAACGTTCCGCTCCATCACAGCATGACGGATACCGTCACCTACCTTGCTCTGAAAAAAGCCAGGGACGTGGAAGCCCGCTGGCTGGGTGAAAGGCAGCCCGATCAGATCGCTGCGGGCGCCGATGCTGTTGCTTCGGATATTGCTGCCTCGGATTTCCCTGGCGCAAACGGTCAGGCAGTCCCGGACCGTCCGCCGGTCATCATCGCCGCCGACACCGTAGTCTGCTATCAGGGTGAGATTATGGGTAAACCTGTCGATAAAGAGGATGGATTCCGCATGCTATCTGCCCTTCGCAGCGATGTCCATGATGTGGTTACCGGTGTCGCTCTGGTAGAAGCCGGTGCGCAGCATGCCAGGGTTTTTTATGAAATCACCAGGGTCTTCTTCAAGGATTACAGCGACGAAGAACTGCTGGCCTATCTGGACACGGATGAAGCATATGACAAGGCTGGAGGTTATGCGATCCAGGGCTGGTTTTCACGGTATGTGGATCATATCGAAGGCGATTATGATAATGTGGTAGGGTTCCCGTGGAAACGGATCGAAAAAGAACTGGCACATTTTATCTAATATTTCAGCAGAAAGGATGAGCAACTTATGAAAAAATTTATGTCCGAATTTAAAGAATTCATTGCAAAAGGCGATGTCATGAGCATGGCAGTCGGCATTATCATCGGCGGCGCATTCACCGCCATCGTTTCCTCTCTGGTCAACGATGTGATCACACCGCTGCTGGGCATCATCATCGGCGGAATCAACTTCACAGGTATCGTTCTTACCGTTGGAGATGCACAACTGATGGTCGGAAACTTCATCCAGGCTGTCATCACCTTCCTGCTGACCGCACTGGTGCTGTTCTCCATCATAAAGACCTTCAACTCCTTCAAGAAGAAGGAAGAAGAGCCTGCGCCTGCTCCGGAAGAACCGCCGGCCCCGCCGGCCGATGTTCAGCTTCTCACCGAAATCCGAGATCTGCTGAAGGAACAGAAATAGAATTTGAAAAGAACGCCCCTGCTTTATCGGGGTGTTCGTAAGACAGTTAAATATGCAAAAGGCGTGACGAAAGCGGTCACGCCTTTTGCCTTATAGAGCACACATATGGGGCTTACTCCGTATAGAAGTGCGCACTTGTTTCTGTTCGATAAACTGGAATTTGTCGAGGTGATAATATGTGCAAAAATAAGAAATTGGTATTGCGGATTATTGCTGTCTCATTGATTGCTTTGGGACTAGTATTGGGTGTTACATGGA
>JBJESY010000393.1:0-6510 GCA_051883035.1 Anaerovoracaceae bacterium
TCTCAGAAATAACTAAATCTCCATAATCTCCGCTTGGATTATCCAGTATTGTAAAGGTATGCTCACTTTCCTCTGAACTAGTATCTTCTGCCGTATACCCCAGATATTTCACACCTTGTGCTCCATCCACTGGGATATCAACTAGATCTGCCCAGTCGGACGTCGTAATCGTGCCGTTTTCCGGATCCGCATCACTCCAGATCGCGTAGAGTTTTACTGGTTCCGGATCTGGTGCTGGATCTCCCTCTGCCCACGCCATGCTCGGCATCATGGTCAGCACCATGCAAAGCGCCAGTAAGATTGCAAATATTTTCTTTCTCATGACTAAATCCCTTTTCCTTTCTCTGTTGAAAAAATGCTTGCAGGAATGCTGTTTTTTACAACATATTCTTGTGTCTATACTACACCCGAAAATTACTTGTGTCAATCACGTAACGCTATTTACACAAGGTTTATCATTGGTATCAATTCCTCTAAACTGGATATAGATATCTTTAGATTGCAGGAGGTGATATCGATTGATTGAAAAGTACCGTCCGATGTATGAAAAGTTCGGACTCAACGTCGTATACTACCGCAAACGAAAGCGGCTTACCCAGCTACAGCTGGCCGAGCTGGCCGATGTGGACCGCAGCCATATCAGCGCCATCGAACTGGGCAAAGTCGGCGTTTCCTTTGATGTCATATTCAAGTTGTGCGAAGTCCTGGATATAACACCAAAGGAACTCTTTGATTTTCGGGATTGAGAAATCCACACCCATATTCTATCACGGCGAAAAAAACGGTTGTTATGCACTTTGCATAGTAAAAACGCAAAAAGTCGGGCATTTTGAGCTATCTGCCCGGCTTTTGTTTTTCCTTTATTTAGCAGCATGCATAACGATTTTGCTGCGATTTATGGTATACTGTTGCATGCTGTCAGTCCATATGATACCATATGTTCCAAAGGAGCAAGATATGTCGAAAAAAAGCACTTCCAACCTGGAAAAAGAACTGAAACACTGCACATCCTTGGACAGCTTCCTCACACAGAATCAGGCCGAACTGTCAACCGATGCCCTGACGACACAAATCCTGAATCTGATCACAGCCAAGGGCATGACCAAGGCCGACGTGGTAAAAGCCAGCAATCTGAACGAAGTGTACGCTTATCAGATTTTGTCCGGCACCCGTCGTCCATCCCGGGACAAGCTGCTTTGCCTCTGCTTCGCCATGCATGCCACCTCCGAGGAAACCCAGACGCTGCTCCGACACGGCGGTTTCGCACCGCTCTATGTCCGCAACCAGCGTGACAGCATTCTTTTTTATGCGCTGACCCACGGCAAAACTGTTCTGCAGGTGAACATCGATCTCTACGATCATGGCGAGCCGCTGCTGGAATAGGCTGCACCAAATGTTATCCCACAGAAGTTATACCCTTGACCATTTGGGTATAAAAGGGTATAATAATAGGTATAATACCTGAAGGATCCTTCCACGATTGACAGGAGGTGCACCATGAATCCATCAGATTTTCTTACCCGCATTGCGCAACTCGAAAAGGAAATCAGTTCCCTTCCGCCGGGCTCTGTTTCCACCAAGACGGTGAGCGGGCGGCAATACTATTATCATCGCTGGACAGAAAACAAAAAAAGAATTGAAAAATATATTCCTACAGAGGATGTGGATGTCCTGCAGGCACAGATTGCACATCGAAAAGTTCTGGAGAATGAGCTGAAAGCACTGCGCCGCAATGTGTCTGCCCCTGCCTCGAATCTGAAATCATCTGTCCTGCCTTCCCATGAATTTGTCACAAATGTTCGCACTGGACCATCGCTGCGCACATTTTCTGCCTCCGTACGCATCTTTAAAAAACGAGAATGCTATCAAAAGCTTCACGATTATGTCTATGGAGATTCCGCGGACAAAGTTTTTATTCTTTATGGTCTGCGTCGCACCGGCAAAACAACTTTGATCCGCCAGATTCTCGAAGAGATGACAGACGATGAACTGATGCAGGCAGCATTTATCCAGATTATGCCCCAAAACACCCTGGCTGATATAAACCGCGACCTGAAATATCTGGAAGCCCACGGCTGCCGTTATATTTTTCTGGATGAAATTACGCTGATGGAAGATTTCATTCAGGGTGCCGCACTTTTTTCTGACGTGTTCGCCGCCTGCGGCATGAAAATTGTGCTGTCCGGCACAGACTCCCTGGGATTCCTGTTTACCGAGGACGAGCAGCTCTATGATCGCTGCATTCTGCTTCACACAACGTTTATTCCCTATCGTGAATTCGAATCCGTTCTGGGAATTCAGGGCATCGACGAATATATACGCTACGGGGGCACCATGAGCCTAGGCGGCATTCATTACAATGAAACCTCCACCTTCGCTTCAAAAAAACAAACAGACGAATATATCGATACTGCCATTGCTCGCAACATACAGCATTCGCTTCGCTGCTATCAGTACGAAGGCCATTTTCGCAGTCTGCAGGCGCTGTATGAAAAGAACGAACTGACCAGTGCCATCAATCGGGTGGTGGAGGACATGAATCACCGATTCACGCTGGAAGTGCTGACCAGGGAATTCAAATCAAATGATCTTTCCCTTTCCGCCTGCAATCTGCGCCGCGACAGAAATCAGCCCACGGATATTCTTGACCGCATTGACATCGGTTCCGTGACATATCGTCTTCGGGAAGCGCTTGAAATCCGGAATCTTTCGGAGCAGACGGTGCCGGTTGATGAAACCTGCGCAGCGGAAATACGGGAGTATCTGCTTCTACTGGATCTGATTCAGGAAATCCCGGTGGCAAGCCTGCCTCACGTCGGTCAGCAATCCGTTCGAACCGTAATCGCACAACCCGGAATGCGGTATGCACAGGCAACCGCACTGGTACAAAGTCTGCTTCTGGATGAAACCTTCAGTGATCTTTCTCTGGCAGAAAGGAATGCCGTACTTGACCGTGTTCTGCGTGAAATCAAAGGCCGGATGATGGAAGACATCGTTCTGCTGGAGACCAGACTTTCCAATCCGAAGAAAGAAGTGTTCGTTCTTCAGTTCCCGGTCGGCGAGTTTGACGTGGTCGTGTTTGACCCTTCAGCTGCCTGCTGTGAAATTTTCGAGATCAAACACAGTGAAAAAATCCTTTCGGAACAGTATCGTCACCTGATTGATGCCAAAAAATGCGCAGACACAGAGCATCGCTACGGTCCGATCAAAAAGAAAACCGTGTTATATCGCGGCAGCAGTGAGACCGTAAATGGCATTCACTATCAAAATGTAGAAGAGTATCTGAGGCAGCTGTGTTGAGAGCCGCATCCCAGATACTGCACATAAGAAAAGCGGGGTATCGCACTGAAATGCGTCCCCGCCTCTTTTATTTTTTGTCTTTCGTTTTTCTTCTTTCGCTTCGCAAAATCGTTTCGTCCCGCAAAATCCGCTCGTCCCGCAAAATCCGCTCGCCCGGCGAAATCTGCTCTCCCGCTATTTCACGGTTCTCCAGGCTTTCGTGGAGTACTGGGTGTATACCTTTTCTCCGTCGATGGTTACAAAGCCTCTGACTTTATAGTAATATCTCTTGCCAGCTTTCACGGAAGTGTTCAGATAGCTGGTCTTCGTGGTGGTGTAGAACGGTTCCTTACCGTAGCCGCCGCTCTTCTTCAGGGAGCGGTAGATTTCGATGCCATCCAGCTGGATGTCTTCGCCGCCCTTCCAGGTCAGCTTGACCGCCTTCTTACCGCTCTTGGTCTTCACCTGGCTGGAACGCAGGGTCGGCTTCAGGGCTTTCACTGCTTCCTTCTGGGCTTCGATGGCTGCTTCCGCTTCGCCTTCGTCCATCAGTGCATAAGTAGAGAAGTGACCGGTGTTGAAGGTGTAAGTGCCGTCTGCATTCAGCGTGCCTTCCACCTTGTGCATGTAGCCGTTGTCGTCGATGTATACGCAAACCAGCTTCTTGCCCTGCAGGGATTTCGGTACGTTCACAGTAACCGCCACGTTTCCGCCGTCAAAGTCGGAGATGACCTTTCCGCTGCTGGTGACGATCTTCAGTTCGAACTGTACTTCCTTGGCTTCTTCTTTTACTTTTTCTGCAATGATGCTGACGGTTTCACCTTCGGCTGTCTGGGAAGCGACCGCTTCTGCCGTCTTGTTATCCAGCTTCACTTCTGCCACGTTGGTCTTGACGACCACGTCTGCATCGGTCTTTTCTGCGATGGTCTGCAGGGTTTCGCCTGTCAGAACTACCTCATCAGCCTTGGTACTGGATGCTGCAGATTCGTTCTTCGTCACCGCATTGATGACGATTTCTTCGGAGTTATTCTTTACCGCCGTTTCCACCATCTTGTCTGCCGTAGTCTGATCCACTGTGGTGGTGGTTTCACCGCCCTTGCTGGTGGTGCTGCCAGACAGATCTGCTGTAGTAGTATCGCCGGACTGAGTTACCTTATCGGTTGAGGTTGACGGCAGCCCGCCTGGGGTGGATGGGGTTGTCGGAGTGGAAGCCACTTCTTCCACTTCAAACAGAGAGAAGTGATTGGTGCTGAATGTCAGAGTGCCCGTTGCTGCATCGTACTGACATTCTATCAGATGCTTCGCTCCTTCAGAATCCACATAATATACATACGGTTTTTTTCCGGCGGCTGTACCTTCAGCGGACATCTGGTATTTCAGCTTGACTACTGCTGTTCCATCCCCAAATTCATGAATGGTTCCATTTTCGTGGTTCAGTTTCAGATCAACAATGCAGGAAGCGTTCTCAAGTGCATTAGCAACTTCCTGATATTCTTTGTCTTCAGCATCCACATCCAGAATACTCAGAGTAACATCCCGGTCTACATCATCAATCTGGTGCAGAATTGCATCATCAAATGTGATTGTACCCAGATCCGTTGTAATCTCCATATCGGTTTCGTCGTAAATTGCAATCTGATTCTGCCCATCCCCGAATAAGTTTGAAGAAAAATCAACACGCACGTGCTTTACATCATAATCTTCATCAATCTTTTCAAATCCTTCATAAGTGTCAACACTTGCGTCATACCACCAGTGATGGTTCTCGCCACTGATTTTGTCCCAGTTTACAAAGTCTGCCACGCTCCTGGTCCACAGGAAAATGGTGTTATCTGCTGGAGTCTCTGGAGAGTCTTTCTGTAAATACATATCCTCTTCATAATCCGTATAGACCAGCATATAAGCCGGACCGTGTTTGTCTTTGCTGCGGTCGTAGTGAATCTTCAGCATCTGCGAATCATTGTCATCCTGCGTAATTGTAAACGGATTTTCGTTCTCCTGAACATTCACATAATGTCCTTCATTTTTATCGTACACCAAGACTTCAAGTGAAGCTGGCGTAACATTAACGAAATGATCTTCACCGACACGGCGCATATTCTGGTCTGTTACAATAAATTTCGTATATTTATCTTGTAGCGTGTTCATAAAAATTCCGATGGTTGCGAATCCACCATTGTGAATGAAGGATCCATCATTCTGTTTTTCCATATTGTAAAATTGCAGAATGTATGCTTTAGGAGACTGTACCTGCACTTCAAACACAGCATCAAAGTGGTTTTCTCCAGAAGTAAAGGAAATCACCAACTGACAATACCCGTCTGATGCAAAAGATGTCAAGGTAAATGTGCCCTCTTCATTATTCTGCACCTTGCACCGGTTTGGATTGCCGTCGATCTTCGCTGTATATTCGGTCAGCGGCTGACCATTGAGAGAAATGCTTCCACTGACCGTACTTCCTTCTTCCATAAGAATGGTATTTCCAGGAATGATGGTCTTTCCGGTTTCTAAAGTTATCTCGACATTACTAACTGCTGCATCGTTAGATAGACCTTCCGTAGTCCATTTATAGGAATAATTCCTCCCCTCGTATGTGACAGTCAGATCTGCAGAACCGTTTCCAACTGGGGTGAGTTCAATGCCTTCTTTCCCCATATCTTCCACCTTCAGTACTGTATTACCATTTGTGCCGACAGTGTAGTCTTGCGTAATGTTCTGATTCCCCATGGTGAGCTGTACTGTCATCTTCTGGCTGCCGCCGAGACTGCCGTTTGGATAGACTAAAGAATCGTCACTTTTTTTAAGACGCACACCCGGTACGACTACGATACGATATGTTGCAGCAATCGGATTCTGCCGATTCCCAAAGAATAAAGTGACATCACAAGACTCTCCAGCCTTTGCGTTGGAATTCAAATATACCTCGAAGTATCGATTATCTTGCGAAACTCCGGCATAGCAGATATCTTCGTCAGCCGATTTTCCAAATGCCCAAGTATCATCATTCGCTACCCCGTCAAAATAAATCTGCAAGCTTTCTCCGCAGCACTCCGGAATCTCGATTACCGACTTGTTCTCATTGTCGCCGCCATACAGGAGATTTCCATTCCACATGACCGCAAGACCCTGCTCCACTGCCAGCGCTGTCCCCGGCATCATGGCCAGCACCATCAGCATGCTGAGAAGAATGCACAATGTTTTCTTCATCTTTTTCATACCCTTGTATATCCT
>JBJESY010000394.1:0-6492 GCA_051883035.1 Anaerovoracaceae bacterium
CCAGGCCCTCCCGCACCGGTTCCAGCGCAGCAGGCCGATTCTCCTGATACCAGGCAAGGGTTTCTTTCCACTCTGCCGGTACCGAGGCCCGTTCCCCGGCCGTTTGCCCCGGCCCTCTGGCCGAGGCCGCATCCTGCAGTGCCTCTGTCATGTGGCGCAGACTGCTGACACCGCCGTGAATCAGCGGCAATCCGTTTTCACCGTTCAGCACATCCGGCTGCTCCTCCAGCTTCGGAAACAGTTCCTGTAGCTTCAGGTAAACCGGTGACGGCCGACATTCTTTTCCTTCCCCATCGGACAGGGAGCAGCTGATCCACAGATACTCCTCCGCACAGGAAAGATTCCGGTAGATGGCCAGACGTTCTTCCATCAGCACGATGGAGTCCACCTTGCAGAGTTCCGTGCCCCGGCTGCGGAAGAGCTCTTTTTCTTCCGTGCTGAAGAGACCCTGCTCCGGTTTTTCCTGGGGCAGCACTCCTTCGTTGACGCCGACGATGACCAGCGCTTTCACGTTGCTCATCCTGGTTCTCTGCATGGTTCCCATCAGCAGGCCATCCCTGGTGGGCGGCAGCACGCCGATTTCCACCTGAGAAAGCCCCACGCGGAAAATGTCCCGGAACAGCTTCGGCTCGAAACCGTCTTCTCCCATGATTTCCGCCATCTGATCCAGGATGCCCACAACTTTACCCCAGATCTGTGCAGTTTCCTCCGCCAGATCGATCCGTTCCATTTCTTCCTGCCGGGTAATGAATGCTTCCATCCTCTCAGGCAGCTTCACTTCTTCATATAGATAACGGTAAAACCTCTGGATAAAATCTCCGGTGGTTTCGCTGTCTTTTATCACAGGCTCCAAAGCCAGAAACGGGGATACTGCTTTCTGCCGCAGCATCTCCAGCCGTTCCAGCCCCTCTGTACCGTATTCGCTGAATCCTCTGGTAAAGGGCCGTTTCCACATGGTACGCCGGATTCTGTATTTCATGGCGTAGTTTTCCAGGTCAGTGACTTCCTCCCGGTCCAGATCGCCGAATCCGGATTTCAGCACCTGGAGCAGATCTTCCGTCCGGTAGCTTTCCGTGACGGCATCCAGCAGGGCCAGCAGATACTGCACCACCGGGCTGGAGAGGATATCTCTCTTGCTGTCACTGAATACCGGGATGCCATACTCCTGAAAGATCCGTTCCACCACAGGACCCCGCACTTCCTGGTCGTTGCAGACCAGCCGGATATCCCGGTACCGCAGACCCAGATCCCGCACGAGATGCAGAATGTATGCCGCAGCGCTTTCTGCTTCATTATAGATTCCCGCTGCAGATACCAGAGTGATATTGCTGCAGTCTTCTTCCCTCCTGCCGGGTACGGCATACAGCTCCCGCTCCAGATGACGAAGTGCCCGGCTGCTGCGCTCCCGCACATAAACGGGCGGAATAGCCTGCCGCCTGCACTCCACGCCGACCGCTGCAGCCTCCTGCTCCAGATTCTCCATGACCATACCGGTCAGGGCGAAAAGTTCCCGATCCCGGCTGCTGCCATCCCAGGTAAGCACCACGTGTACATCGGCCGCCCGGCCCATCAGCTGGCCCAGGACCGACATGGCCTTCGGCGCAAAACTGTCGAATCCGTATACCCAGACCTGGCACCCCCGGAGAAATTCGGACTGGTGGATTTTGCGCAGAAAGAGGTCGATATAGTCTTCGGAATCGGTATATTTACCGTCGATCTCCTCTTCATAGCGTCCGTAAAGCAGGGCCAGATCCTCCAGCTTCCGCCGGATATAGGTTCCCGCATCCGCTTCCGCCGCCATGGCCGCAAGTTCCTTCCGGCCGCAGTTGTACTGCTTCAGCTCGGAAATAAAGTTGTTCACCGTTTCGATGAATGCGTTGCTTTCTTCCAGACCGCGGTAGACCTGCAGCTGCTCCCGGTTTTCCCGGGCAATACGGGCCAGAATCATATGGCGGCCATACTTGTCGATGAAGGTCTGCCTGCTGCCGCCCAGTTCGCTGAGCAGGCGGTTTCCCAGACGGGACAGGGACAGCACTTCCACATCCATGAGCCCCCGCACCTGCAGATGGCGGAATGCCTGCTGCTCCGCCTCCAGGGTATACTGATCCGGTACCAGCAGAATGGTCTGCGCCGTCCCATGGTCCACGCCTTCTCCCGTTCCCGGTCCGCCGGCCCGCTTCTTCCGGATCATGTCGAATATGAATTTTTCCTTATCCAGGCTTTCGCGGCCGTAGTAAATGTGCAGCATGTTCTGTCCTCACAAGATTTTTTCTTACAGTCTTTCCATCAGTTCCACCAGCTCCGCCGGCGACTTCACATGAAAGTCAGCGACCGCATCGTCAATCAGCGATGTGTCATCACAGGTAATTCTCCAGTCCACCATCACCGAACGGACACCGGCGTTATTGGCACACTTGATGTCAAACGGACTGTCCCCGATCATGACCGATTCCTTTGCGGTTGCTCCCAGCTTGGCCATACCCAGCAGCAGCGGCTCCGGATTTGGCTTATGAATCGTCGTATCGTCGCAGGTGACCATATCGTCAAACAGCGATGTGATGTTGAACATGTCCATGTACCGCAGAGCAGACTCCCTGGTGCGTGACGTGACGATGCCCAGCACGTATCCCTTTTCCTTCAGTGCCATCAGCATCTCCTTCACCCCCGGAAAGATGGTCACCAGCTGGTCTGCATGGTCCTTCTGGTAATTTCTGTACACTTCAGCAGACTCTTCCGGCGGCACATTCGGAAACTCCCGCGCCATGGTCAGCAGCAGCGGTTCGCCGAAGCAGGCAGTGATATGCTCCACCGGCGCTTCGTGGCCCAGATAGGTCCGGTAGGTGTGCTGCCAGGAGGCGATGATCACGTCATTGGTGTTCACCAGCGTCCCGTCGAAGTCAAACAAAATATATTTCAGCATTCTTGATTTTTTCCTCTCAAAATATTTCCGCCCGGCGTTTACAGGCGCATGGTCAGGCCCACTTTTTTCTTGTCGTAATCGATGGAGATGATCTTCACCTTCACCGTGTCGCCTACAGATACCACGTCCATCGGGTGCTTTACATACTTATCGCTTAACTGCGATATATGGACGAGTCCGTCATTTTTTACGCCGATGTCCACGAATGCGCCAAAGTCCACCACATTGCGGACGGTACCGGTCATTTCCATGTCGATCTTCAGATCCTCGAAGTTCTTCACATCGTTGCGGAATACCACCGGAGGTGCATCCTCACGAGGATCTCTGGCCGGTTTCTTCATTTCCTCGATGATATCGGTCAGGGTCATCTCTCCGATGCCGATCTCCTCTGCCAGATGGGAAACGCTCTGGGCGAAAGATTTGGCCGGATATGCCTTTTTGATCTTCTTTTCGATGGAAGCGTCGCCGCCGCTGCGAATGGATGCCGGATCCACATCCAGCTTTTCCATCATGGAACGGGCTGCAGCATAGGATTCCGGATGTACAGAAGTGGCATCCAGCGGTTCCTTTCCACCCTCGATCCGAAGAAAACCGGCACACTGGCTGAAGGCCTTTTCTCCCAGCTTCGGCACCTTCATCAGCTCTTTTCGGCTTTCGAACCGTCCGTGCTCCTCACGGTAAGCCACGATATTTTTTGCGATGCCCATGTTGATGCCGGCGATATAGGACAGCAGGGACGGGGACGCCGTGTTCAGATCCACGCCGACCCGGTTCACGCAGTCTTCCACCACGCCGGTCAGGGCGCCTTCCAGCAGCTTCTGATTGATGTCATGCTGATACTGGCCCACGCCGATGCTCTTCGGGTCGATCTTTACCAGCTCTGCCAGCGGATCCTGCAGACGGCGACCCAGAGACATGGCACCTCTGGTGGTCACATCCAGATCCGGATATTCTTCCGTCGCCAGCTTGGATGCAGAATAGACCGACGCACCCGCCTCGTTGACGATGGTATACTGAATCGGATAGCCGTTCTTTTTGATGAAGCCGGCCACCACTTCCTCTGTTTCCCGGGAACCGGTGCCGTTTCCGATGACGATAATATCTGTATGGAATTTTTCCACTAATTTCTTCAGGACAGCTTCTGTGCCGGCGATGTCCTTCTTCGGCTCCGTCGGGTACACCGTGGTGTAGGCCTTCAGCTTGCCGGTCTCATCCAGCACCGCCACCTTGCAGCCGGTCCGATAACCCGGGTCGATGGCAATGACCTTCTTCCCCTTTACCGGCGGTGCCATCAGCAGATTTTCGGTGTTCTTCGCAAAAATCTTTACTGCTTCCGCCTCTGCCCGCTCCGTCAGGCTGTTTCGCATTTCCCGCTCGATGGACGGTGCCATCAGCCGCTTGTAGGCATCGGCGATGGTGTCCTGCAGCAGCCCGTAAAAAATACTCCGCTCGTTTTTCAGTACGGTCTTGCCGATGAGCTGGTGAATCTTTTCCGTATCCACGCTGACCTTCACCTTCAGCTTCTTTTCTTTTTCACCCCGGTTGATGGCCAGCACCCGGTGATTCGGAATCTTCGCCAGCGCTTCCTGATGGTCATAGTACATCTCATAGACCGTCTTCTCCTCCGGATCGACCGCCTCGGTGACGATGAGTCCGGAAGCGAAGGTCTTATCCCGCACTTCCTGGGTCAGATCCGGATCGTCGGCAATCATTTCGGCGATAATATCGCAGGCCCCCTGCAAAGCATCCTCTGCCGAATTAACCTCTTTTTCCGGGTTGATATAGGCTGCTGCAGCGTCTTCCGGCGTGCCTCTGGTCAAAAGCTGGGCATAGATGATCATGGCCAGCGGTTCCAGCCCCTTCTCCCGTGCCTTGGATGCCCGGGTGGCTTTTTTCTGCTTAAACGGCTTATACAGGTCTTCCACCCTCTGGAGCACTTCGGCCTTCATGATCTCTGCTTTCAGCTCTTCCGTCAGCTTCCCCTGCTCCTCGATGAGGCGGATGACTTCTTCTTTTCTTTCTTCCAGATTCCGCAGGTACTTCAGCCGTTCGTCCATATCACGGAGCACCACGTCAGTGAGACCGCCGGTGACTTCCTTTCTGTACCGGGCGATAAACGGAATGGTGTTTCCCTCATCGATGAGCTGTACGGTGTTTTCCACCTGAGATACCTTTACTTTAAATTCTGCTGCAAGTTTCTGTATGATGTCCATGTTCTGTTTACTCTTCCTTGAATTTCAGTTTTTCGTTGATAAAATAGTCGAGATTGCCGTCCATGACCGACTGCACATTGCTGGTTTCCGCACCGGTTCGATGATCTTTTACCATGGTATATGGCTGGAACACGTAGGAACGGATCTGGGATCCCCAGGTGTTCATGGAATAGTCTCCCTTCAGTTCCTTCAGATTTTCCTTGTGCTCCTGCTCTGCCAGTTCGGTCAGCTTGGCCATCAGAATCTTCATGGCCATTTCCTTGTTCTGGTGCTGGCTCCGTTCGTTCTGACAGGTGACCACGATATTGGTCGGCAGATGGGTGATTCGGATGGCCGAATCCGTCTTATTTACGTGCTGTCCGCCGGCACCGCTGCTTCGATATGTGTCAATACGCAGATCTTCCGGATCGATGTCCACATGGATCTCATCGTCCAGCTCCGGCGTCACTTCCAGCATGGCGAAAGACGTCTGCCGCTTTCCTGCCGCATTGAAAGGCGAGATCCGCACCAGGCGGTGTACCCCTTTCTCATTTTTCAGATAGCCGTAGGCATTCTCTCCTTCTGTCAGGAAAGTGGCACTCTTGATACCGGCTTCCGTATCGTCCTGCAAATCCAGCATCTTTACCGTATATTTCTTTTTATCACACCAGCGGGTATACATCCGCAGCAGCATTTCCGCCCAGTCCATGGCGTCCACACCACCGGTTCCCGCGTGAATGGAAACGATAGCATTGCAGTGATCGTATTTCCCCGTCAGCAGCGTCCGCAGCCGCATCTCCTCCAGATGTTCCTTGAATCCGGCGAAGAGCTCCTCGATTTCTTCGGTCATGACCGCCAGTTCCTCCTGGTCGGCGCCGCCCTCTTCTTCCATTTCTGCCAGCTCAATCAGCTCACTCACATCGTTCAGGTTCTTCTCCAGGCCTTCATACTCGGCCAGGGTGTCTTCCATACTCTTCTTTTCGCGCATCACCTTCTGCGCATATTCTAAATTGTTCCAGAAATCCTCCTGCTCGATCTCCCGGTTGGTTCTCTCTAATTCGGCTCTCAGTTTCGCCAGGTCAAAGAGAGTCACCGACTTCCGTCAGAATAGGCCGCAGGGCCGGAATTTCGGTTTTGATCGCATCTAACTGAATCATATTCCTCATGCTCCTTTCGAAATTCATAGCGCAGCGGCTGCCCTGCCTCACGACAGGGTCTCAGCATGCGCTAATACTTTATTTTAACATAAAACCCGGCGTTCGTAAACAGCCGGGTTTTTCGAAGAATTTACACTTTATTACATCAGCCGCATTTGGAAAATCCGCAGTTTCTGCAGATGACGCAGCCGCCTTCATGTTCCACCACGCTGCCGCATTCCGG
>JBJESY010000395.1:0-6406 GCA_051883035.1 Anaerovoracaceae bacterium
AATGCTGTTTTCTTTCCCGGCGTAGACAATGACAGGCACCACCGCTCTGGAGATTTCAAACCGGTCTTTCTGATAGACCGGCACGGTGATCTTCAAATCAGCCGAAGAAGCATTCCGCTTCTTATTATCCACATATTCATATTTAAAGCTGACAGAAACCGGCTGTGCACCGTTAGCCACGGTCTGCATCACCTTCATCGGCACGGTGACCGTCTTCTTGCCGCCGGCCTTCACCTTCTCGAAATAGAAGGTGTTGGTGGATCCGTTGATGGTAAAGCCTTCTCCGCCTTCCACGGTCACTACCACATTCTCCGCAGCCAGTTTGCTGCTGGTGTTAACGAAGTCAAAGCTCAGGTCAAAGGCAGAGCCTGCCGCAACCGAAGCGCCGCCGTAATTGAAATGGGTGATGATCAGATTCGGCACCGGGCTGTCAATGACCGTTTTTTCTTCTTCCGGTTCCTCTTTTTTCTCCTCGGTGACCTTAGCCGGAATGGTGATCCTGCCGCTGCTGCTGCCATCCACTGTCGCCACACGGTTAAAGTATTCAAATTTCAGCTCCGCATCCAGATACTGACTGGAACTGGTCACCTGATCCATGGCGCGCACCAGAATCTCCACGCTCTCGGTCTTTCCCGGTGCGATGCTGTTCATCTGCAGGGTGGAGCCGGTTCCCGGAAGCATCAGTGAATCCGATGGCGTAAAGCTGATGATCGGATTGCTCATGGTGGTATTACCCACGTTCTTCACATAGACGGTGATCATTCGCTCTTCCTTCGCCTTCATGGAACTTGGCATTTCGTTCCGGCTCAGGATGGCCTTCGGCGCCGGAATCGGATCCGGCTCGGACGGCTGCACCGGCTCGTAGACCGGCTCTTCATATTCCTTGCACTCGGTGATCGGAATTTCAATTTGTTCATACGCACCGTCAATTCCAACCATCAATTTCAGGCTTTTCCCAGTTCCCGTGTATGTAAGTCCGCTGATGGATACATCCATCGTGAAAGTCTGCCCAGGTTGGGAAGTGACGGCTTTATATATAGTTCCGCCGCTGAAACTATCCACCAATCGGGAAACATCCACCAGGCTTTCATCTACAGTCTGTTTTCCTGTATGTTTCAACTTGACGCTCATGGATACTGTCATTCCCTTTGTAATTTGTGTTTTATCGACTGTGTATCCTTCTGCCACCAGTTCACCTGTTCCAGCCCAGGCCGCACCGGTGCCTGCCGGCACCATGGTCAGCAGCACTGCCAGTATCAGATAGATTGTAAAACTCTTTTTCATGCACTTTTTCATATTGCGCTCTCCCCTCTGGTTCTTTTGTCGCTGACGATCTCACCGTCCACTAAGGTCACGATCCGGTCCGCGTATTCTGTCATTTCCGGATCGTGGGATACCAGTACGATGGTCTGATGAAAGGTCCTGGCAAACCGATGAATCATCTCCATGACCTCTTTTGTGGTCTTCGAATCCAGGTTTCCGGTCGGTTCATCGGCAAACACGATATCCGGACGGGTGATAAATGCCCGGGCGATGCCTGCTCTCTGCTGCTGGCCGCCGGACATCTGTCCCGGATAATGGTCCATCCGGTTGGCCAGCCCCACGCGGCACAGCATTTTTTTCGCTTCCAGCTCCCGTACCTCCTTCGGCACGCCGCGGAACATCAGCGGCATCGCCACATTCTCCACCGCTGTCAGTTCCGGAAGCAGATTATAGGACTGAAACACGAAGCCCACATGCTTCTGCCGGAAGGCCGCAAGGCCGTTTTCGTCCAGCCGGGATACCGGTACTCCCCCTATCAGCACCTGTCCCCTCGTCGGTTTCTCCAGACCCGCCAGCTGATTCAGCAGCGTACTCTTCCCGGAACCCGACGTACCGAAAATACAGCAGATTTCCCCTCGCATGATGGACAGATTGATGTCTTTCAGTGCCACGACACGCTCTTCACCCATGATGTATTCTTTTCTCAGCCGCCTGACCTGTATGACAGGCTGGTCGCGATGACATACTTGTTCCATGGTCCATTCTCCCTTCTGCAGTTTCAGTATAGCAGATCATTCTTTCCCAAGTCTTTCGGAAATCTTAAGATTTCTTAAGGTTTTGCCTTTTTCTTTCTTACTCTGTTTTTCTGAGCAAAATCTCAAATTCCGTGCTGTATCCTCCCGCTGACGGTTCCAGCAGCCGGACGCTGCCTCCATGTGCCTGGATGATCCTGCGGGTGATGGCCAGACCCAGGCCGCTGCCTCCGCTGCCGCCCCGGGCTTCATCTCCCTTTATGAAAGGCTCGAACAGCGTCTCCCGCATGGCAGGAGGAATACCGCTTCCGTTATCCGCCAGCACAATCCTTGCACACGGAAAATCACCGCTGCCCCGTTCCACCTCACTCACGGAAACCACCAGCACCGTTCCCAGGCTGTTATGGCGCAAGGTATTATACAGAATATTATTCAGCGCCCTGCGCATCTGCCCGCTGTCGATCATGCAGTATATGGCCTTCTCCTCCGGAATAAAGGCCCGCAGGGAAAAGCCGGACAATTCAATTTCGTTATACCGGTCCGCCAGATACCCCCGCATGAATTCACAGACATCCATCCTGCGGGTCTGCAGAGTAAAGGCAGGATGTTCCACCTTGCTGAATTCGTGGAAGGAATTGACCAGCTCGGTCAGTTCCGCCGCCTTGGTATCGATCAGCTGCAGATAGGTGTCCATCTTATCTTCCGGCACCTTGCCGTCCCGTATGGCCCGGGTATAACCGGAAATCACCGTGATCGGCGTTTTCAGGTCATGGGAAATATCCGCCAGCAGCTTCTGCCGCTCGCCGTCCATTTTCTGACGCTGGGCTTCACTTTCTGCCAGCCGGTCTGCCATCCGGTCGAAGTTCTTTCCGATCTGCCGGATCTCCCACGGTCCTTCCAGATGACCGGTCCTGGCGTCACTGCCGGCGGCCAGACTTTCGATGGCACGATTGAGCCGCACCAGCGGAGTTTTAATCTGCCGGTTAATCCACAGCAGAAAAAAGCCCAGTACCAGCGCATACATAGGCAGAATCAGCAGAAACAGCCGGTTGGCCTTGGCACTCATATCGTAATACTCCTGATACTCCTTCACCTGAGACATGCCCACCAGCGTCCTTCCATCCTCCAGGCTACAGTGATAAAATTCAAACCCGGGCACCGTATCCCCACGGAGAAACGAAACCTCGCCGGGCGTGTAGATTTTGCGCCCATCCCCGAAGCCGCCGTCCACCACCTCCAGATCCTCGTCGAGAATCATGACCAGCTCCTCATCCTCTTCATAGAGGTATTTGGTAAATATGTACTCTTTGTCGCCATCGGGCGTCATGAACGGGGTGCACACCACATAAGAATACGCATCGTAATCCTGCATGCATTCCAGTTCCCCGGCGGTAAACCCTTTCTCCATGGCTTCCGAAGAGCCGTATGCCGTGGTCCCGTCCCCGTTCAGCACCGCGAATGCCCCGCCTTTTCCCAGATATTTTTCGACGGTAACTTTCTCGTAGTTTCCTGCATTGAGGTCCGCGTTCTGCCGAAGATTGTCGTAGTCGGGGATCCGGCTCAGGTGGTCGTAATAAAGCTCGCTGATCTGAAACACGCAGACGGTCAAAGCCAGCAGGGTCGCCGTAAACAGCAGAAATCCGCGGGCCAGCAGCACCACCAGCCTGCCCTTTTTTTCGTTATTCTTCAAACTTATATCCCACCCCTCTTACCGTGATGATATGTACCGGTCGCTTCGGGTCCTTCTCCAGTTTTTCCCGGATCCGGGAGATGTGCACCATAATCGTGTTTTCGTCACTCTCAAAATACTCACCGCTGACGGTTTCATACAGCTGCACTTTGGTGTAGATCCGGCCGGGGTTTCGCATCATGACCGACAAAATCTTGTATTCCATCGGTGTCAGGGGAATCGGGGTCTCTCCTCTGGTCAGGGTGTGGGCGGAAAGATCCAGGCAGAAATCGCCGGCTTTCACCACTTCGGCTGTGCTTCCGGCCCGCCGCAGCAGGGCTTTGACCCGGGCCACCACTTCCAGCGGGTTGAAGGGTTTCGTCATATAGTCGTCGGCGCCGATGTTCAGTCCCAGGATTTTATCGTGGTCCTGATCTCTGGCCGACAGAATCAGGATGGGCATCATGGTCTGCTCCCGCAGATGCCGGGTCAGATCCAGTCCGTTCATTTCCGGCATCATGATATCCAGTATGGCCAGTGCCGGCCGCTGTGCCTGTACGATTTCCAGTGCCTGCCGTCCGTTTTCCGCACTGAGGATCTGGTAGCCCTCGCTTTCCAGGTACAGCTTCAGCAGATCCCGGATGGCTGCGTCATCCTCTGCAATCAATATTTTCTGCATGTGTTACCCCTTTCGTGTTATATCAATTCGATGCGCCCGGCCTGCCGCCAGCCGTAGCCGCCCATTTCTTCCAGTTTCTCATGGAATTCCCGGCTTTTCAAAATCTCCAGAAACGCCTGCACCTGCGGCAGCTCCAGATCTTCCCGGTAAATGGCAAAATCGTATTCTTCCGGCCCCACTTCGATGAAGTCCAGGCCCATGGTGCTGGCCGCCGACTGGACCCCCATGCCGGCATCAATCTCGTCGGATGCTACCAGGGCCGCTACGGCCATATGGGTGGCGGCCTCTTTTTCGTAGCCGTCGATCTCCTCCGGCCGGATTCCGGCCTGTTTCAGCATATAGTCCAGCAGCACCCGGGTGCCTGCACCCCGCTGCCGGTTCACATATCTGACCCGAGTCAGATCCTCAATGCCCCGGATGTCCAGCGGATTTCCCTTTTTCACCATGATGCCCTGTACCCGGTCCACGCCTTTGATCAGGGCCATGGTGCCTTCCGGAAAGAGCTGCTTCATGATGGCAGTGTTATACACGCCGTCTGCTTCGTTGAGCAGATGAGTCGGCGCGATGGTGGTCTCCCTGCGCTGCAGGGCCATGAGTCCTCCCATGCTGCCCACATGGGTGCTGGACATGTGGAATCCGCCGTTTCCTGCGGCCATGCGGTCGCCGATCAGATCCAGAATCAGATCGTGGCTGCCAATGGACACCAGGGTGTTTTCGATTTCCTCCAGATCCTTATACAGGCAAACTTCCACCGTCTCACCGGCTTCAAAGCCCTCGCTGTTCTGCGGGATCACGCAAAACCCGTCGGCCCGCACCAGGCTCATGGCGGCGCCGGCACCTCTGGCCAACGGCGCAGCCACCAGTTTGTCTCCCACTTTTCCGACCTTCACCCGGACATATTCGCGATGTTTCAGGGAGGACACAATCCGGCGGGAGATCACTGCCTGGACGGTCCGGGATCCGGTGGCGGAGTGGGAAGGTCTGGCGATGATGCTCGCCCCACCGGAAGCTGTGATTCCCGCTGTCCCGAAAGTCCCAGAAGCAACGGCGGTGCTCACGGCCGCAGCAGCAGCGACGGCCGTATCGCCACCCATTGCCCGCAGCACCGGCGTCGCGAAGTTCTCAAAGGCCAGCCACGCACTGACCGGATACCCCGGCAGCCCGATGACCGGTTTGCCGTCTGCGATAGCCAGAATCACCGGCTTGCCCGGCTTCATGGCAACCCCGTGAATGATTACATGTCCGATTTCCCTCAAAACATGCACGGTATAGTCTTCCGTTCCCGCGCTGGACCCGGCATTAATCAGCACCATGTCCTGGGTTTCCAGCTGGCGAAGTACCGTTTCCTTTATTTTTTCATAATCATCTTCCACGATATCCAGCCGCTCCGGCACACCGCCGGCTTCCTCCACCATGGCGGCAAACATGCCGGAATTGGAATCGATGATGTCCCCTTCCTTCGGCAATGCACTTGGTTTGATAATCTCGGTTCCTGTCGGCAAAATCCCCACTCTCGGCTTTTGATACACTTCCACCTGCAGGTTGCCGCTGGCCAGCAGCACGCCGATATCCACCGGCCGGATCACATGGCCGGTCTGGAGTATCATCTCACCTGCCGCAATATCTTCTCCGATGGGCCGCACGTGGTTCCATCCCGGCACCGAAGCCCGGATTTCCACCGTCTCCTCATCGACTTCCAACACGTCTTCCGCCATGATCACTGCGTCAAAAGGTGCTTTGATGGGATCCCCCGTATCGACGATTTTATAGTCCGTCCCCAGCTTCAGCTGTTTCGGCCGGCTCTCGTCCGCTCCTTTGGTATCTGCCGCCCAGACAGCGATTCCGTCCATGGCCGCCGCATTAAACAGCGGAGAGCAGCATCTAGCGAAGACCGGCCCTGCCGTCCGCCGCCCCAGGGCCTCGCAGGCATCAATGACCTCCGTCTGCGGCCGTAGCACGCCTGCCTGCTTCAATGCCTCTATATATTTCGTCAGCGCTTCCTCCACCGGCGTTGTTTTCAGATACAGGTTTCTCTTCATGGAC
>JBJESY010000396.1:0-6397 GCA_051883035.1 Anaerovoracaceae bacterium
AGCTGACTTCTACATCAACGATTCCCGCATGGTCCATGTTGAAAACGGCAGCTTTGATAATGTATCCTATACATACGATGGCAAAGGCAATGTCGACTTCTATTTCAACTGCTTTGTCGGTGAACGTATTACTGCCCTAAAGATCAACGACGTTGATTATTACGATCAGCTTCCAACTCCGAGCACAGAGGAAGGCAAGAAGGCTCTTCTCGATGCCTGCAAGGGACAACTCAACGAGTTCAAAATCACCGTTCCATACAGCGAAATCGGTTATGTGATTAATTCGTCAGTAAAGTGGCTGGATGAAACAGATGCAGCCTATATGGTCGTGGGTAATTTCCTTTGGACATACACAGACCAAAATCAAGGCGACGATTATATCGACCATGGCAGAATGGAACTGGTTAATATAGAGTATGGCAACAAGACATATGAACCGGATGATTTGAAAAACCCAGGAACTGCATTTGACTGGAGCCAGGATGAAAATGGCGGAAGTGCAGTTCTCCCAGTCGGGGCGATGGTTACTGTGAAATTGGTTCCGGATTACGGTTATCAGCTGACCTTTTTCGGAATTAACGGCGGAAATTTTGGGACAGGTGACGAGCAGTCAACCTTCACTTTTGATATTAGGCCTGGGAATGCACATCTGGGTGCACGGTTCACCCCTGTGGATGATAAAGTATCCAGCAGCACAAGTGCTGTAACAAACGGAAGTATTCAGCTTGGTCAAAACGAGATAGATACCGGAACCGTTGTTCTGTCTGTTTCCGATGCATCCGCAGATGAGACAACGCAGAATGGATTTACCGATACTGTAAAAAACAATGAGGATACTGCCGGATATGAGATTGAATCCATTCTGGATATTAATCTGAATCAGGTTCTGTACAAAGGTACAGAAACGAATGTCTGGACGAATAAGATGAACGCGTTGACGAGTCCTGCTGGCATAACTTTGGCACTTGCAGAAGATTACGGGGATGTAGTTGTAATTCATGAAAAGCATGACGATACTTATGAGGTAATCGACACATCTTATGATAGTACAACTGGAACTATCTCCTTTAATACAGACAGTTTCTCCAATTATGCCATTGCGGTCACTTCAAAACAGCCACAGGAACCTCCAACGGTTCCTTCCTACACCCCTCCGGCAGAAACGGATCCGGTGAAAAATGATTCTGCTTCCGGAACAACAACTGCGGATGTGACTCCTGTTGTAAAAGATAATACTGCATCCATAAAAATTGACACCAAAACAGCGGAATCCCTTGTTTCCGCAACCATAAAGAATCAGTCAAAAGAGGTTGTGATCGATGCAACTGCTAACACTTTTGCAGCTGCAGATTCCACTACCACTGCAGAGGTTGGCATTCCAACGGATACACTGGGTACCATCGCAGAAAAGACGGATGCTGACGTCACCGTTAAGACAGATGTAGCTGAAATAAAACTGGATAATGCGGCTGCAGGTGCTGTGGCAGAACAAGCTTCCGGTGATACAGTACAGTTGGTTGTAGAGAAGGTTGATTCGAATAAAAATAAAGTGGAATTCCAGCTGAAGGTTGTCTGCTCCGACGGCAAGGTAATCAGTGATTTCAAGGGTGGCAATGTGGCCGTTACTGTTGCAGTTCCAAAGGATATGGCAGATAAAAAAGTTGTCTGCGTATTCATCGATGAAAACGGCAGAATGAGCAAGGTAAAAGGCCAGAAGAATGAAGACGGTACGTACACATTCGTAACCGGCCACTTCTCCACGTACGCTCTGATGACATAGGAAGAAGCAGATTCGGCTATCGCAGAACAGAAAGAAGCCATCTGGAATATCGATGTGAAACTTTCCTCCAAACAGGTAAAGACAAAGAACGGAAAAAAGGGTATTAAGATTACCTGGACTGCGGATGCAGGAGATAATGTTCTTGATGGAGTAGAAGTATTCCGTTCCACACGAAGAAGCAAGGGTTACGGTACGAAACCGTTCTACATTTCCACAAAGGGAGGAAACGAAGGCTATTATCTCAACACCAAGAGTCTAAAAACCGGCAGCCGGTATTATTATAAAGTCCGCGGATATGTATTGGTTGACGGACAGAAAGTATATACCGACTACTCGACCAAGGCATGGAGAACCGTGAAATAACCGGGCGCAAATATTTTGAGAGGAAAAAGGGCAATCAGTGAAATGCTGGTTGCTCTTTTAAATTATAAACTTTGGTAGCCGGATTTTTTTATATAATTAGGTGTTGGGAAAAAACATTGAAAAAACAGCGGGTTTTCAGGTAGAATAAGGTCCGGAGAATTTGAGAAAAAAGAGAATTACAAGGAATCGAAAGACAATGGAGGAACAAAGTATGGAAAAAATCATGCAGCTTCTCGATGCCGGCAGTTTCATGGAACTGGGCGGACAGGTCTGTGCCAGAAGTACAGATCTGTGCAGTGCATCCGCTGCGAAACCGTCAGACGGTGTGGTGACAGGATACGGTACCGTGGGCGGTAAGTTGGTCTACCTTTTCGCACAGGACAGCAGCGTCATGGGCGGCACCTTCGGCGAGATGCACGGAGAAAAGATTATCCGCCTGTACAGACAGGCCATGCGGGCCAAGGCACCGGTGATCGGACTGCTGGACTGCAGGGGCATCCGGATTGAAGAAGGAATCGACGGACTGGAAACATTTTCGAAGCTGTACCGGGTGCAGGCAGAAGCCAGCGGACAGATTCCGCAGCTCATGGCCGTCATCGGACGGTGCGGCGGCGGTATGTCCATCGCAGCGCGTATGGCGGACTTCGTATTTGTGGAAAAAGAAAAAGGAGAGTTATTTCTGCAGGGAGATCCTGACATACAAAAAGCATACGCAGAAGGATCCTTATCCTGGGAAGAGATTACGGAGAACATCCGCAGCTTGATTGCACTGCTGCCGTGTTCCGCGGATGAGATGCCGCCGGTCGGCCCGTGCAGCGATGATTTGAATCGGATGTGCCCGGAACTGGACAGCTATGACGGAGACGGCAGGAACCTGCTGACCGTGATTTCCGACGACCGGTTTTTCCTGGAAACGGGAGCAGATCACGGCACAGGCATGATCACGGGATTTTTCAAACTGAACGGCGTAGCCATCGGCGGCGTGGCGGCCTGCGGCAAGCTGACTGCAGACGGACTGGAGAAGGCGGCCGACTTCATTTCCCTGTGCGACAGGTACCATATTCCGGTACTGACTGTCACTGACACAGAGGGGTTCGCTGCCGGGGAAAAAGAAGAAATCTTTCTGCCGAAGGCGGCAGGACGGATGGTGCGGGCACTGACATGCGCATCTGTTCCGAAGGTAAATCTCATCGTGGGACAGATTTACGGCAGCGCCTACAGCATGATGAACACCAGAGGTCTTGGGGCAGATTACGTCTTCATGTGGGATGATGCTCATGTGAACGTGCTTCATACCCATCAGGCACTGGATATGCTGGACCAGAAGCTGGAGCCGTCCAAACTGCAGCTGATGTCTGAAGTATACGAAAAGAACCGCAGCAGCGCCGATGCCATGGCAAGACGGGGCTATGCGGATAAGAGAATCAAACCTTCCGAAACCAGACAGTATCTGGCCGGGGCCTTTGAGACCTTTGCCAATTTGTATCGGTAACATGCGAAAGGGGGAAACGATATGACGTTTGGTGAGATCTTGTCCAAGGCGGCAGTCAATACGCTCCTTGGCATGGGAACCGTGTTTTTTATGCTGGTTCTGATCATTGCGGTGATTTCCCTGTTCCGGTTCATTCCTGATTCGAAGAAGGAAACGGGAGAAGAGCCTGCACAGACGACTGCGGCAGGAGAACCTGAAGCCATGCAGCCTGCTGTACCGGGATCCCCGGAGGATCCGCTGCTGGTCCCTGTGATCATGGCGGCCCTGATGGCAGCCATGGGGGAAGAGGGCTCTGCGGCAGCCATCGCCGACGGAACCTGCCCGTATACCGTCCGGTCCATCCGGCGCAGATAGCAGAATGCAGTTACAAGAAAGGAAAGCAACGAAATGGAAACATATATTATCAGAGTAAACGGATTTGAGTATGAAGTAGAAGTAGAAAAGAAGGCCGCAGGCGCGGCATCTCCGGCAGCACATGCACCTGCAGCTCCGGCGGCCGCAGCCCCGGCACCGCAGGCTGCGCCGAAGGCAGCCGCAACAGGAAAGCCGGTGGCCACCGGTACCGCCGGAAAGGTATGGAAAGTGGTACAGAAAGCTGGTGCTCAGGTAAAGCGGGGCGACAGCATCGTGATTCTGGAAGCCATGAAGATGGAAATCCCTGTGGTTGCACCGGAAGACGGCACCATCGGAGAAATCCTGGTGGCCGAAGGAGAAGCTGTGGAATCCGGCCAGGCCGTGGCTACCATCCTGTAGAAGGGACAGAGGACATACATTATGGAATATATTGCGAATACACTTTCGAACCTGATTCACCAGACGGCGTTTTTCGACCTGACCCTGGGAAATCTGGTCATGATCGTGGTGGCATGCGGATTTCTGTACCTTGCCATCGCCAAGCAGTATGAGCCGCTGCTGCTGCTGCCGATCGCCTTCGGCATGCTGCTGGTAAACATCTATCCTCCGATTATGGAAGAGGGCGGCCTGCTGTATTACTTTTATCAGCTGGACGAATGGGCCATCCTGCCGTCCCTGATTTTCCTGGGCGTCGGTGCACTGACCGACTTCGGTCCGCTGATTGCCAACCCGAAGAGCTTCCTGCTGGGTGCGGCAGCCCAGTTCGGTATTTTCGGCGCCTATCTGCTGGCTATGTGCCTGGGCTTCAATGACCTGGCCGCTGCAGCCATCGCCATCATCGGCGGTGCCGACGGACCGACCTCCATTTATCTGGCATCCAAGCTCCATCAGACGGAGATCATGGGACCGATTGCCGTGGCAGCCTACTCCTACATGTCGCTGGTTCCGATCATTCAGCCGCCGATCATGCGTGCCCTGACCACCAAAGAAGAGCGCGCCATCAAAATGGAGCAGCTTCGGCCGGTATCCAGGAGAGAGCGGATTTTGTTCCCAATCGTGGTGACCATCGTGGTCTGCGGTCTGCTGCCGTCCACCACACCGCTGGTGGGGATGCTGATGCTGGGCAACCTGTTCCGGGAAAGCGGCGTGGTTAGACAGCTGACGGAAACCGCATCCAACGCATTGATGTACATCGTGGTCATCCTGCTGGGTACTTCGGTGGGCGCCACCACCAGTGCGGAGGCCTTCCTCAAGTGGGATACCATCAAAATCGTCATTATCGGCCTGGCGGCCTTCTGCTTCGGTACTGCTGCCGGCGTGCTCTTCGGCAAGCTGATGTGCAAGCTGTCCGGGGGCAAAATCAATCCGCTCATCGGTTCTGCAGGCGTATCGGCTGTTCCTATGGCAGCCAGAGTGTCCCAGAAAGTGGGTGCGGAGGAGGATCCGACCAACTTCCTGCTGATGCATGCCATGGGACCAAACGTGGCGGGCGTCATCGGTACGGCGGTTGCTGCCGGCGTATTTATGGCCATCTTCGGTGTGTAAAAAAGGAGTTTATATATGACTGAGAAAAAGATAAAAATTACGGAAACCGTCCTCCGGGATGCGCACCAGTCGCTGGTTGCCACCAGAATGGGGACGGAGGATATGCTGCCGATTCTGGACAAAATGGACCAGGTCGGATTTTACTCGCTGGAATGCTGGGGTGGTGCAACCTTCGACGCTTGTCTGCGGTTTCTGAAGGAGGACCCGTGGGATCGTCTTCGGCTGATCCGCGACCGGGTAAAAAACACCAAGCTGCAGATGCTGCTCCGCGGCCAGAACCTGCTGGGATACCGGCATTATGCAGACGACGTGGTGGAATACTTCGTACAGAAATCCATCGCCAACGGCATCGACATCATCCGTGTCTTCGACGCGTTTAACGACCTGCGCAACCTGGAGACTTCGGTGCGGAGCATCAAAAAGGAGGGCGGCGAGGCGCAGATTGCACTGGCCTATACCACCGGTGCCGCCTATACCACAGAATACTGGGTGAAAATTGCTCGTGAAATTGAAAATATGGGGGCAGACTCCATCTGCATCAAGGATATGGCCGGTATTCTGACACCAGCCTACGTGCCGGAACTGGTGACCGCACTGAAGGAAACCGTGTCCGTGCCGATCCAGCTTCACAGCCACTGTACCAGCGGCGTGGCACCAATCACCTATCTGAAGGGTGTGGAAGCCGGCTGTGATATCATCGATACGGCCATGTCACCGTTTGCCATGGGGACCAGTCAGCCGGCCACTGAAGTGATGGTGGAGACCTTCCGGAACAGCCCGTATGATACCGGACTGGATCAGAACCTTCTGGCAGAGATCGCCGACTATTTCCGGCCGATCCGCGACCGTTTCATTGCAGACGG
>JBJESY010000397.1:0-6375 GCA_051883035.1 Anaerovoracaceae bacterium
CGTTAATATTGAGCTCACTGTTATTGTAGAACATTCCATTATGGGAGAGTCAAGAGTAATTTTTCATCATTTCCTCATCACATAATTCGTGAGCCACACGCCGTTTCGCTCCACCTGCTGCTGCCGCTGCACCACATACCCGCGATGCTGAAAAAATGGCTTTGCCGTAATGGAAGCGTGGACTGTGATACTCTTTCCTGAAACGGAAGCTTCCAGCCTATCGCAAATTGCAGAAGCGATCCTGCGGTGCTGGAAGGCGTGGTGAACATAGAGTCTGTCAAGATACCCTGTTTCCGGTACGATATCCCCGAAGCCCACAATGATTTCACCATCTTCTGTTTCTTCTTCTGCCACCAAAGTATAATGCTCCTGAAAGGATTGATCCCATGTCTTCGGATCTGCCTTGCCATCCGCCCAGGCATGCAGTTGTTCCTCTGAATAATCTTTCCGGTTCACGGTATGTACGGTATTATAAAACAGTTCCATCATTTCGGCGCAGTCCTGCGCCCGATATGCTCTCAATTTCATTTTTATCAGCCTTTCGTTTCCAGAAGTTTTCCATAAATGCTGAAAAGTTTTCAAAAAGAAAACAATTCGCCGTTTTTGTAAAACAATCATATTTATACATCAGAATACACTCTGTATGTTTTATGTTTTTACCTAATTAAGGCAATTAGAGTAAATAATGAGCACCGACGAATCAAAAATCAAAGTCTGGCAAGCTCATCTCCTTCAACTGTTTTCCAAATTGCCCGAATAGTTTTCAAAAAGAAAACTTTTCGCCGATTTTGGAAAACCCAACGAGTCACAAATCGGAAGCGGATCCTGAATTAACGAAAAGCAGTGCATAACCGTGAATAAAATGCCAGAAAATATTGCATACTGCCCCAACGCCCATTTCAATACCTGCTGCCGCGAAAAGTTGACCGGTTCGCGCGGGAATTCTCGAGTGCGGCAGCGCAGCAGTGAAAAAAAGGCTGCGGCCTTCTCAAATCCAGATGCAGCCACAGCCTCATATCATATCCTTCGCTATTTCGTAGAAAAGACCTGTTTATTTTTGATCACATATTCGCAGCCGGAATATACGGTCATCACCAGGGATGCCCACAGGAAAATCTGTGCCAGCAGAGAAATTGCAGCCACCTGCGGGAAAGCCGGAGCCAGGATCAGCAGCGGTACTGCGATCATCTGCAGTACGGTCTTTATCTTTCCGCTCATGCCGGCAGCAATTACAATGCCTTCCGATGCTGCAACAGTACGCATGCCGGAAACAACGAATTCACGGGCCAGAATGATGATCAGCATCCAGCCGGGAACCGGATCCGGAACCATCAGACCAAAAGCGGAATACACCAGAATTTTATCTGCCAACGGATCCATGATCTTTCCGAAATTCGTCACCAGATTATACTTTCTGGCGATTTTGCCGTCCAGCATATCCGTCAGAGATGCTGCCACAAACAGCACGAAGGCAATGAAAAAATGCCCTGTCATGTATGCAGCGATAAAAAACGGTACGGCAACCATTCTGCCGATGGTCAGTTTATTTGGTAAATTCATAATCTCAAACCTCCACTCCTACAAGATCATAATCAAATGCATCGTTAATGCGGACACGGACAAATTCACCGGCAGAAAGATCTAGCTCGGATGTAAACAGCACGCTGTCATCGATTTCCGGTGCATCATACTCGGTTCTGCCATAGTAGCTGCCGTCCTCATCCCGGCCCTCCACCAGGACTTCCAGCACCTGTCCGATCTTTCGGCGGTTGGATTCCAGTGAAATTTCAATCTGACGCCGCATGATGCCGTCCACCCGCTCCGCCTTCACATCTTCATCAATCTGGTTTTCCATCGCACCGGCGACAGTGTTCTCCTCCTGGGAATATGCGAAGACGCCCAGGCGGTCAAACTGCACCTCATCCACGAAATCACAGAGTTTTTCGTAATCCTCTTCTGTTTCCCCTGGGAATCCTACGATGAAAGTTGTCCGGATGTGAATATCCGGAATTGCCTGGCGCAAACGTTCTATGGTTGACCGAATACTTTTTTCTGTCGACCTGCGTTTCATGGCGGTTAATACCGCGTCACTGCAGTGCTGAATTGGAATATCAATGTAATGGCAGACCTTGGCTTCCCTTGCCATGACCTCAATCAACTCGTCGGAAATGCGGTCTTCATAGCAGTACATCAGCCGGATCCAGTGGATTCCATCTACCTCACACAGTGCTTCCAGCAGCTCCGGCAGACAGCGTCTTCCATATAAGTCCATACCGTAGTTGGTCACGTCCTGGGCGATGAGGATCAGTTCCTTGCATCCGGCAGCTGCCAGCATTTCTGCCTCTGCCAGCACATCTTCCTTCTTTTTGCTTCGAAATCCGCCGCGGATGGACGGGATGACGCAATATGCGCATCGGTTGTCACAGCCTTCGGCGATTTTCAGCGTCGCAGTGTACGGGTTTTCCTCCAATTTCCGGATCTGAAACGGCAGACACTTCTCAAAATCCGTCGTCACGACTTTTTCCCGTGTTCCGTCTTCTGTCAACTGCCGAAGGATCTCTGGAAGCTTTTCATACTCGTTGACACCGATGAAACAGTCTACCTCCGGCATTTCTTCATACAGATCATCGCTGTACCGCTGAGCCAGACAGCCGGAAACCACCAGCTTTCGGCCGCCATCTTTGTATTCACACATGTCAAAGATTCGTCCGATGGACTCTGTCTTTGCATCATTGATAAACCCGCAGGTATTGACGATGATTACATCAGAATCTTCCGGACCATCTGCAATTTCAATGGCTGCCTCTTCCAGAATGCCCTTGGCAACCTGGGTGTCATTGAAGTTTTTCGGACAGCCCAGTGTCTCAAAATATACCCTCATATACCTCTTATATATCTCCTTCCATCTGTTCCAGCTCTTCTTCCGTCATCAGAACCTGCCGCGGACGGCTGCCGTCCTGCGGCCCGATAATGCCCCTTGCTTCCATCATGTCCACGATTCTGGCCGCACGGTTATACCCGATGCGGAAACGACGCTGCAGCATGGAAACCGAAGCCTGTCCGCTGCGCACCACCAGATCGATGGCCTCCGGAAGCAGATCGTCGGTTTCTTCCGCCTGGGAAGAAGCACCGGTTCTTTCAATTCTGGTCAGAATTTCTTCATTATAGGAATTGGCAGAATCCTCTACCTGACTCTTTACAAACTGAATTACATCGTGCACTTCACTGTCGGAAACAAAGGTGCCCTGTACGCGGATCGGCTTACCCATGCCCATCGGGTTAAAGAGCATATCGCCCTTTCCTACCAGCTTTTCTGCCCCCTGCATATCCAGAATGGTTCTGGAGTCTACCTGGGAAGAAACGGCAAATGCAATCCGGGACGGGATGTTCGCCTTAATCACGCCGGTAATGACATCCACCGACGGCCGCTGGGTTGCCACAATCAGGTGCATGCCTGCTGCTCTGGCCATCTGGGCCAGGCGGCAGATGGATTCTTCGATCTGGGATGGCGCTGCCATCATCAGATCTGCCAGCTCATCAATGATGATTACAACCTGCGGCATGACCTTGTCCTCTTCTCCGTCAGCCCGGGCAGATTCATTATAGGACTCCAGATCCCTGACACCGGCTTCCGCGAATTTTTTATACCGGTCTGTCATTTCTGCCACAGCCCAGTTCAGGGCAGCCGCCGCCTTGGACGGATCGGTGACCACCGGAATCAGCAGGTGCGGAATTCCGTTATAGTTCCCCAGTTCCACCACCTTCGGATCCACCAGAATCAGCTTCACCTCATCCGGTGTGGCCTTATACAGCAGACTCAGAATGATACTGTTGATGCAGACCGACTTACCGGAACCAGTAGAACCGGCAATCAGCAGATGAGGCATGGACTTCAGATCTGCCACGATGGCATTTCCGCTGATATCCTTACCTACTGCGAAGGTAATCTTGGATTTCGCACTCTGGAATGGTTTCGAGTCAATGATATCCCGCAGTTTCACCATGGAAACCGCGTCATTTTCCACTTCAATACCAACCGCTGCCTTTCCCGGAATCGGTGCTTCAATTCGAATGCTTCTGGCTTCCAGGTTCAGTGCAATATCGTCCGCAAGCCTTACAATGCTGCTGACTTTCACACCCACTGCCGGCTGAATTTCGTATCTTGTCACAGTAGGTCCCTGTGTTACCTGTACCACTCTGGCATCCACATGGAAATTCTTCAGGGTCTCTTCCAGCTTCATGGCCTTGGCCTGCAGAAGCTTGCTGTTGGTTTTCGCACCACCGGCAGACCGTGTCAGCAGATCCAGCGGCGGCTTATGGTATACCTTCACCGGTTTCGCCGCCTGATCCAGTTCCTCTGTGGTCAGCATGGCCTCACGTGCCTCCTTATTGGTCAGTTTTGGCTGCAGTTCTGCTGCCGGCGTCCCGCCGTTCTCTGCAGATGCAGAGGATGCAGACGCAGAAGATGATGCAGATGTCGGCGCACCCGGATCGATTTTCTGTCCGCTGCGGTTGATAAACCGGTTGCTGCCGGATACCGGGTTGATTTCTTCCCGAATATCCCCATCCACATGACCGGCATCCAGAGAATCCATCCCTGCCAGTCCGGTCAGACCGGTGAGGCCCGTTGTGCCTGAAGCGCCGCTGCCGGCCGGCATCCCGTCAAGACCAAATCCTGCTGCGGCATCCATCTTGCTCTCCAGACCCATGGAATTGGACGGCTTCCTGCCGAACAGGCTGTCATCGCTCATATATTTCAGTATGCTGTTCTTTTTTTCCTGATTCAGAGGCTCCACCTGGCTTGGCGGGATATACTCCCGCTTCGGAATCTCTGGTGTTTCTGCCGGAGAATCTTCCTCCTGGATATTGCCGGAGATAATAATCTCCGGCTGAGAAACAATCCCCTCACTTGATGTAATCCCTGCATCCGCAGAGACAGGCCGGGCGAATGGATTTTGAGAAGAAATTTCTTCCTTATCCTCCAGAACACTGCTGTTCAGCACTTTTTTCTGTCGTTTGGACGGGAGTTTCTTCGGTGCCAGTTCTTCCATGGCAACCTGAATGCCCTGTTCATCCTCGCTCATGTAGTCCAGATGGGCATGCTCCTTCAGCAGGCGGCGTTCTTCCATTTTGTCGCCGATTTTGGTGATAAAGCGGGAAACCGGTGTATTGATCAGAAGAAGCAGTGCAATCAGCGTGACGACCACAGCGAAAATCCAGCATCCAGCCACACCGATCCATTTGATCAGGAAGGATGCCGAAACCATGCCGATGAAGCCGCCGCTGGTCAGATGTACTCCGGTGGTATAAAATGCCTTCATGGCCTGCCACGACAGTTCGATTGCCTTCACATCAATAAAACGAATGGAATTCATGATGGTCATCATCAGAAGAATGATGAAAATCAGTGCGCCGGACTTCAGTGAAATATGTACGGTCTTTTTCGCGAAAAGCAGTACCCCGTACAGAATGATATAGAATGGGAAAATATAGGCGATGAAGCCCAGAATTCCCTTCAGTCCGTTTCCGATCATTTCGCCGAACTGGCCGGCCCCTTCCGTGAAGGTGGCTACAATCAGAAATACGCCGATGGCGATGGCAATAATGGCCCAGATCTCATCCATGACCCGTTTGTCAGCCTTGCGCTCAGCCTGAATTTCCTGCACGCGTGCCTTTGCTTTGGAATCTCCGTTTTTATTGCCCCGGCCGCCGGAACCGCCGCTGCTTTTCGTTCCGGACGCAGTATTCTTATTTTTGGATCCGGGCGGTCTGCCCGGTTTTCTTTTCGCTTCCGCCATGAATCATATCCTCCGGTTACATACCTGCAATCCCGAGCATAGGTCCGAAAATGCCAAGCAGTACTACGAAGGCACCTACGACCCATACATAATAAGAAAAATAGCTTAATTTTTTATCTGAAACAATTTTAATCATAGTCTTGATCGCCACGAGACCGGATACCGCTGCCACCAGCATGCCCACAATGACAGGGCCTGCTTCTGCTGCGGTGACGCCTGCTTCAATGGCATCCGGCAATTCCATCACTGCAGAACCCAGGATGGACGGAATGGAAATCAGAAATACAAACTTCACTGCAAATTTCCGATCCAGATTGCAGATCAGACTGCCGAACAGGGTGGAACCGGACCGGGAAATCCCCGGACAGATGGCGATACCCTGCACCAGTCCGATGAAAAATGCATTGCGGAAATTCATCTTCTCCAGTCCCCTGCTGGAGCTTCCCATCCGTTCTGCCATGACAAGCAGAAAACCGGTGATGATCAGTCCCACGCCGATAGGAACGATGGAAGTGTACAGAGAATCGAAGAAGTCTCCTCCCAGCACACCGATGATGCCTGTCGGAATCGTCGCAAT
>JBJESY010000398.1:0-6348 GCA_051883035.1 Anaerovoracaceae bacterium
GCAGGGAAAAGCACGCTGGTGAAGCTGGCTGCGGGGCTTTATCTGCCGCAGCAGGGAACGGTCCGGGTGTTTGGCGAGACGCCGGATTCCATACCGGAGAAGGAAAAGCGCCGCTGGTTCGGGTATGTGGAGCAGCAGTTTCATCTGATTCCCGGTTCTGTGGCGGAGCAGGTGTCGCTGGGGGATCCGCAGGTCTCTGAGGCGCAGGTGCGGCAGGCCCTTGCGCTGGTGGGCCTGGGTGAGACCGTGGACAGCCTTCCGGATGGCATGCATACGATTTGCACGGAGACGATGTTTTCCCAGGGACAGTTTCAGCTTCTGGCCATCGCCAGGGCGGTGGTTCTGAATCCTCGTATATTGCTGCTGGATGAGATCACGGCCAATCTGGATTCCGGAACAGAGGAAGTGGTTCTGGCGGCCCTTCGAGCCGCGTCCCGGGACCGGACGGTGATTTCCGTTTCCCACCGGCTGTATGGCGGTGAGGAGAAGGAAAAGGTGCGGTTTTTGGAGTTGTAAAGGGATCGCAGGAAAATTGGAATTAGACGATCTGATGTCGAAGAATTCTCCTTGACGTATGCCGGGAATCCGGGTAAAATCAATGGTGAACAGATTTTTATTGCTGTTTTGGGAGTGATGAAAAATGAGACTGAATATAAAAAACATAGGAATTATTCAAGAAGCTTCGATCGAAATAAATGGGATTACGGTAATTGCGGGAGAGAACAATACGGGAAAAAGTACTGTGGGAAAAGCACTGTACAGTGTGTTTTACAGCTTTTATCATTTGCCCGATCGGATGAAATCTGAAAAGAAAGTAACAATTCTCCAGATTCTGGATCGAGCCGAATCAGATATACTTGGGGTTCCGTGGGATAGATTTGATAATGCATCCTATGAGATTTCGGAACTGATTATGGATCATGCTGATTCTGTCAGTATGGGTCATCTCAGAGAATATGTTTTGCAGGCGATTGGGACAGATTTCAGGAGTCTGGATCAGGTTCAGAAAGCAGCTTTAGATGAAACGGCAGAAAGAATAAAAAAAGTCCTTGAGATACCCGACGAAGAATTGATTCAGACTATTTTGACAAGAAGAATCCGGTCGGAATTCAATGGGCAGATCAACAATATATTTACGGAAAACGCAGCGGAAATAGGACTCGCCATTCAGGGGAAAGAAGCGGTGATTCAGATTCGTGATAATACGGTTGAGGGAGTATCGGATCGCTTTAATCTCGAGAAAAATATTCTCTATCTGGATGACCCGCAAATACTGGACTCTGTTGGAAGGCGGTATGCGGATGCTGGTTACGCACATGCTACAGATCTGCAGAGAAAATTGCGCTTAGGAAGTCAGAATGGAAGCGCGGTCCAGGAAATCCTCACATCCGATAAACTGAAAAAGATTTATGAGAAATTGGGAGAAGTGTGCAGCGGTGACTTCGTGAAGGATGAGCAACGGCGTTTTGGATACAGGCTGGCTGGAAGTGAGAAAATCATACAGGCCGAAAATCTTTCTACCGGTTTGAAAACCTTCGTTACGATTAAAACGCTTTTACAAAATGGTTCGCTTGAAGAAAGGGGGGTGCTCATTTTAGATGAGCCGGAAATTCACCTTCACCCGCAATGGCAGCTTGTGCTTGCAGAGTTGATTGTACTGTTGCAAAAAGAGTTTTCTCTGCATATTCTTCTCAGTACGCACAGCCCATACTTTTTGGATGCGATTGAGGTATACTCTGAAAAATATGGAATTTCAGAAAAGTGTAAATACTATCGAACTGTGATGAAAAACCAGCAGGTTGTAATGGAAGATCTGGGACATGATACGGAAAGCATTTATGCACAGCTAGCTCAGCCACTTCAGGATATGGAGAACATGAGAAATGAGGAACATGGTTCACGTCAGTGATTTTGAAATATTTTCAGATCAATGCAGCACATTGAAGGAGACATCGAAAGATCATCATGGGGAAGAAGAACTGTACATGACAGATTCTTTGATGGAAGTTGTTGATTTTGACAAGGTAAAGGAAGTATATGCGGAATGTCTGCATCTTCAGGAACGCCCCAAGTCGAATGATGCTCTTTATTTCGGGAAGAATGGTGAACTTACTTTCATCGAATTTAAAAATGGAACGGTTGAACAATATGAAATCAGACGAAAGTGTTTTGACAGTATTCTGATTTTAACGGATATCATTGGCAAGGGAATCAGTTATACCAGGGAGAATGTAAACTACATTCTTGTATACAACGAAACCGCTGCGAAAGATTTCATTAAAAAGAAATTCCTGGAAAAAGGCGGTAAGGAATTCACAAAATATGGTGCTGGCTATTTCGAAAGATATTGCTTCAAATCGGTACATACCTGGACAGTGGATGAGTTTGAGAGTAAATTTGTTCAGGTAAATTCATAATTTGATTTATTAGAGAGCTGTAAAAAGCTCTCTTTTATTTTTTTCGGCGTTTGTGTGCCTTGACATCGGGCCGCAGCCGGGGATAAAATAAAAGGATAAGTTATGCGGAGAAAAGCGGAAAGGGGCAGACATGCTGACAACGACGAAAATAAAAAAACTGGCAAACAGCAGTACATATCAGAAGGGAATGCAGATCCGGTATTCGAAGAAGCGGATTCTGGATTTTCAGGTGGAACAGAAGAAGCAGTACGGCCGGCGAGGCGGTGCGGACAGCTGGGATCTGGTGACTGCCCGGGTGCGGGGCAGTCACGGCGAGGTGTATGATGTGGAGCTGGAGTATTCGGTTTTTTTCGATCAGGTACGCACGTATAGCTGCGAGTGTCTGGCGTTCGAGAATTATACCGGTATGTGCAAGCACTGTGTGGCGCTGGCGTTGATGTACTCGGACTGGCAGGTGAAGCAGAAGCTGTACGGAGCGGATTCGGAGGATGAGGAACAAGAATCCATGTCGAAGCCGAAACGGTTGTCGGATTATATCGATGTAGAGAAAGAGTCATCGGCGACGGGGGCTGCCGCGGGCCGGAACACTGCCGCGGGCCGGACAGGAAGCACTGCCGCGGGGCGGAACACTGCGGCGGGAAAGTCGGCAAGAGCTGCGGGCAAGCCGGGAACGAAGGGTGTGACCAAGACGAAGGAAGCCGCAAAACCGAAGGAGGCAACCAGCGCATTTATGAAGGAACTGCTGGAAAAGCAGACCCGGCGGCGGACGGCGCCGGTGACGGAGTCCAGGGTCCACGGAAAGGTCACGCTGGAGCCGGCCCTGGTGCTGGGTCTCCATCAGGACACCATTTCCTTCCGTCTCGGGGCAGAAAAAATGTATGTGATGAAGGACATGGGCGAGTTTGCTATGGACGTATTGGCGGAGCGGGATCATTCCTACGGCAAAAACCTTTCCTTCACCCACAGCATGGACAGCTTCGCGCCGGAAAGCCTGGGCCTGGTTCAGTTCATACTCCACCGGTTTCAGGCCATGACGGATTACAGAAGCCGCAATCTGATGCAAAGCGGCGGCGAACCGGTATATTACATGCCTGCGCAGCGGAGTGTACAGGTGACAGGCCGGGCGCTGGAGGAGCTGATGGATGCCTGTGGAAACGGGCCGCTGCTGGTAACGGTGGAGCGGCCGGGCGGCATGGGTGTCCAGAAGACGTATTACATGACCGAGGGCTGGCCTTCCCATGCTCTGACTTTGCGGGGTGAATACGAAGGCGACCCGGCGATTGCGGAGGATTCGGCCGGCCTGGAGAATTCGGTCGGCCTGGAGAATTCAGCCAGACTGGACGACTCTGCTCATCTGACCGGGGTGCGGGGCGAAACCGGGGAACTGGTGGTGCGGCGTGGCACCCGTCATCTTTTCGCGTTTCAGGACGGCTGTATTTACAAAATCCCCCTGCGCAGCATTCACACCATCGAAGACTGGCTGCTTCAGCTGGCACCTCATCGATTGCCATGGAACGGGGAACCGTATATCCGCAGCGGCCGCAGCGACAGCCGAGAAAAAGAGGAAATGAAAAAAAGAACGTTTTACATTGCGCGAAGCGATGTGCCTGCATTTTGCCGGGAATTAATGCCGCAGCTGAAAAAAGTGTTCGACGTGCGGTGTGTGGATTTTGCGCCGGAAGCGTTCGTCGTGCCAGCCGTAAAATTCCGCTTTTATCTGGATTCGCCGGAGAAAGACGTTGTCACCTGCCGCCCGGAAGCGGTTTACAATGACCGGATCTATCCGCTGTACACCGGTGAAAATGCCGGGGTGGAGGCCATGGGCCAGCGTGATCTGATGGAGGAGGTGACCACGTGGCAGATGGTGAAGGGCCTGCTGCCGCTGGATGCGGGGCGGGGGCAGTGCATGATCGCCGGGGATGAGGACATGTTGTATGCGTTCCTCACCGAGGGCATTGCTTCTCTCCAAAATCTGGGCGCCGTATTTATTTCGGATGCCTTGCGACGGCTGGAGGTTCGTCCGTCGCCGAAGGTTTCCGTGGGAGTGTCTCTGTCCGGGGATCTCCTGCAGCTTTCCATGGACGCAGAGGGCCTTTCCCGCCAGGAGCTGGCGGAGGTCCTCAGTCGGTATGATCGCCGGAAAAAGTATCACCGTCTGAAGAATGGTGCGTTCATTCAGATGGACGGGGAGGAACTGGCGGCTCTGGCGGAGATGGAGCAGGGGCTGGGCCTGACGGAGAAGCAGCTGGCGAAGGAAGTGGTGGAAGTGCCGCGGTTCCGGGCTTTGTACCTGGACAGCCAGATGCGGGAACAGGATGCGCTCCCGGTGGAGCGGAGCCGTGATTTTCGTGCTTTGGTTCGAAACATGAAGACGGTGGATGACAATGACTTCGAGGTGCCGGAGAGCCTGAAAAATGTGCTCCGGGGCTACCAGAAGCGTGGTTTCCTGTGGCTGAAAACCCTGGCATCCGGCGGCTTCGGCGGCATCCTGGCCGATGACATGGGCCTTGGGAAAACCCTGCAGGTGATTGCGTTTCTGCTGTCGGAGGCGGAGGAACAGGAAGAACATATGGCTGGAAGGTCCGAAGCCGCACATGAAGTTGGAAGGTCGGGACATGCGGCTGGACGGTCGGGACATGCGGCCGGACGGTTCGAACAGGAAGCAGCACATGCAGCTAGACGGTCGAAGCCGTCCCTGATCGTCTGCCCGGCATCGCTGGTCTACAACTGGGAAAACGAGATCCGCCGGTTCGCACCGCAGCTGCCGGTGCAGGTTATTGCCGGCACCGCCCCGGAACGGGCTGCACTGCTGGAACCGCTGCAGCCTGCCGGGACATTGGCCGATCCCCAGGCCGGAACTGAGAACGTGGACGGGGCGGTCGGGACACCAGCCGGAGCACACTCCGGGATAACCTCCGAACCCCTGGCCGGAGCACACTCCGGCACACACTCCGAACCCCTTGCCGGAGCACACTCCGGCACATTTTCCGGTACAGGTCGGCCGCTGGTCCTGATTACCTCCTACGAACTTTTGCGCCGTGACGTGGAACTGTACCAAAACATCGACTTCAGCTGCCAGGTCATCGACGAGGCGCAGTACATCAAAAACCACGGAACCAAAGCTGCCCATGCGGTGAAGGAAGTGAAAGCAGGCTTCCGGATCGCTCTGACCGGCACGCCGATTGAAAACCGTCTCAGTGAGCTGTGGAGCATTTTCGATTACCTGATGCCGGGCTTCCTCTACTCCTACGACCAGTTCCGCAAGCGGATTGAAAAGCCGGTGGTCAGCGGACAAAACGAAGAGGCCATGGGGATGCTGCGAAAGATGATTTCGCCGTTTGTACTGCGCCGGCTGAAAAAAGATGTGCTTCGCGACCTGCCGGACAAAATCGAAGAAAACACCATGACCCGGCTGGAGGGTGAGCAGCGTGAGCTGTATGAAGCCCAGGCTCAGGCCCTGAAGCTGACCCTGGAAAACCAGAGCGAAGAGGAATTCCGCCAGTCCAAAATCACGGTGCTCGCCCAGCTGACCCGGCTGCGGCAGATCTGCTGCGACCCGTCGCTGGTCTACGAGGGCTACCGGGGGCCTGCGGCCAAGGTGGATCTTTGCATGGAAATGGTGGAAAGCGGCATGGAGGGCGGACACAAAATGCTGCTGTTTTCACAGTTTACATCCATGCTGGAGATCCTGGAGGTGCGGCTGCAGACCGCCGGAATTTCGTATTATAAGCTGACCGGCGCCACACCGAAGGAGGAACGGATCCGGCTGGTGGAATCCTTCAACCGGGAGGACAGCCAGGTGCCGCTGTTACTGATTTCCCTGAAAGCGGGGGGCACGGGGCTGAACCTGACCGCGGCCGACATGGTGCTGCATTTTGACCCGTGGTGGAACCTGGCTGCCCAAAACCAGGCCACGGACCGTGCCCACCGC
>JBJESY010000399.1:0-6271 GCA_051883035.1 Anaerovoracaceae bacterium
CTTATCAAGAGTGGCTGAGGGAATAGGCCCGAAGACGCCCGGCAACCTAGGTGCTTTCACCAGTGTATGCGCAGTTCTGCGTAAATCCGGAGAAAAGTAGAAAAGGTGCTAAATCCTACAGAAATGTATTTCTGAAAGATGAGGAAGACAGCTTCGGCGAAACTGACAAACCTCTCTTTCACAGAGAGGTTTTTTTCGGTCCGGTTTCGCTGCGCTGCAGAGGGTAAGGATAGAGACAAAAGGTTATTATAATGTAAGGAGGAACACTATGAAAAGATTATTTACATCTGAGTCCGTGACAGAAGGACATCCTGATAAAGTCTGCGACCAGATTTCCGATGCGATTCTGGACGCTATTTTCGAGCAGGACCCGTATGGCAGAGTTGCCTGCGAGACCACTACCACCACCGGCTATGCCATGGTTATGGGTGAGATCAGCACCAGCAGCTATGTGGATATCCCGAAGATCGTCAGACAGGTGATCCTGGATATCGGTTATGACAGAAGTGAATACGGCTTCGACGGAAACACCTGCGCTGTGCTGTCTGCCATCGACGAGCAGTCCGGCGACATCGCCATGGGTGTGGACAAGGCGCTGGAATATAAGGAAGGGACTCTGGATGACCAGATCGACACCATCGGTGCCGGAGACCAGGGTATCATGTTCGGATATGCCTGCAATGAAACACCGGAACTGATGCCGCTGCCGATTTCCCTGGCTCACAAGCTGGCAAAGCGGCTGGCCGATGTAAGAAAGGACGGCACCATTTCCTATCTGCGTCCGGACGGAAAGACCCAGGTTACCGTAGAATACGACGGAGACAAGGTAAAGAGAATCGACACCATCCTGATCTCCACCCAGCATGATCCGGAAGCAACCCAGGAGCAGATCCGCGCTGACCTGATGGAGCATGTGATCAAACCGGTGGTTCCTGCAGAACTGCTGGATGAAGAAACCAAATATTTCGTAAACCCGACGGGACGTTTCGTCATCGGCGGACCGCACGGTGACTCCGGCCTGACGGGACGGAAGATTATCGTGGATACTTACGGCGGCGCTGCACGCCACGGCGGCGGTGCTTTCTCCGGCAAGGACCCTACGAAGGTAGACCGTTCTGCCACTTATGCGGCCCGTTATGCAGCCAAGAATATCGTTGCAGCCGGGCTGGCAGACAAGTGCGAGATTCAGCTGGCCTATGCCATCGGCGTGGCCAAGCCGGTTTCCATCCTGGTAGATACCTTCGGCACCGGCAAGCTGGATGATGAAAAGATTGCAGAGCTGGTGGAAAAGAACTTCGACCTGCGTCCGGCAGCCATCATCCGCGACCTGAATCTGAGACGGCCGATCTACCGCCAGACGGCAGCTTACGGCCACTTCGGAAGAACCGACGTGGATCTGCCTTGGGAACACACCGATAAAGCGGCTGCACTGAAGGAGCAGGCGGGGCTGTAATCGCGCAGGGTCCACCAAGGATTCGCAAGCGTTAACAACATAAGCTGAAATACATGGAGATGTAAAAGGACAGTTCATTACGGACTGTCCTTTTATGATCCAGTATGCCCGGAAAGCAGCATACTCTGCTATTTTCCCAGCTTGTCAATCTGGGCGCTGGTACCCAGAACGATCAGTGTATCCTGCCCGTTGAATACATATTCCGGGGAAGGCGACGGCGAGACCAGATTGCCCTGCTTGGTGGCCAGTATGGTGATGCCGTATTTGCTGCGAACCTGTTTTTCCAGAATCGTGCGGCCGTGCCAGCTGGACGGGGCATCGATCTCGAAGATTTCAAAATCCTCCCCCAGCTTCATATAGTCATATACGTTTCTGGAGCCAAACCGGATTGCCAGCCGTTCGGCCATTTCCCTCTCTGCATAAACGACGTAATCTGCGCCGTTGCGCAGAAGCAGTTTGCGGTAGACGTCGCGGGTCGCCCTGGCGATAATGTATTTCGCACCGTAATCTTTCAGAAGAACGGTGATTTCCAGTGCGGACAGGAAATCGTCTCCGATGGCGACGACGCACAGGTCGAAGTTGGAAATGCCCAGCGATTCTATGAACAGCTCGCTTCGGGCATCGCCGATCTGGATGTCCTTCACCACATCGATGGCATTGTCCGCCGTTTCACTGTCCTTTTCGATGGCAAGAACAGAATGCCCCTGCTCTGAAAATTTACGGGCCATGTGCCGGCCGAAGCGGCCAAGCCCGATAATTAAAATCGATTTCATTGTTTACCCCCTTATATATTATCTTATATATTATCCAATCTGAATCTTTTCCGCCGGCATTTCCGAGCCGATAAATTCGCGGCCGGACCAGATGGCACGCAGCATGGTGAGAGAACCTACCCTGCCAAAGATCATCAGAACGGCCAGCAGAAACGCAGAAATCCGGGACAGTTCCGGTGTAATGCCGCAGGAGAGACCTACTGTGGCGATGGCAGAGACACTTTCAAAGAGCGTGACCAGAATGGGAAGATTCTCCAGGTGAGAAATCACCACGGCTGCGGTGCAGGTCAATGCCAGGTAGGACATCAGCACGCAGGATGCCGTACGAGTGACACCCTCCTCCAGGCGTCTGCCAAACGCTTCTGTAGTTCGGCGATTTTTGCATGTGGTGACAATGGAAAGTACAAGTATCGCAAATGTGGTTGTCTTGATTCCTCCTGCCGTGGATCCGGGAGAACCACCAATCAGCATCAGCAGGATGATTACAAAAAGACCGGCTTCCGTCATAGCGGTAAGATCCAGCGTATTGAATCCTGCAGTCCGCGCAGTGACCGACTGAAAGAAAGCGGAAAGCCACTTTTGACACAGCGTCAGATTCCGCATGGAATCGCTGTCTTTCTCCAGCAGGAAGAGCAGAATGCCGCCGCTGAGGATCAGCAGGAAAGTCACCGACAGAACGATTTTGCTGTGAAAAGAAAGCCGCTTGAAATGAAACCGGCAATGAAACAGATCTGCCCAGACCAGAAATCCCAGACCACCGGTGATGATCAGAAGCATAATGACCGTATTTACCAGAGGATCATCTGCCATGGATGTCAGTGAAGAAAAGGCTTCTGTCCGACCCATCAGATCGAATCCTGCATTGCAGAAGGCAGAGATGCTGTGAAATACAGCGTACCATATCCCTCCGGCAACACCTATCTGCGGAATAAACCGCAGGGAAAGCAGCAGTGCACCCACGGCCTCTGCCGCCAGAGTTCCGATAAATACAAAGCGGGTTATCCGGACGATGCCACCCGTATGCGGTGCGGAAATGGAGTTTTGCATGATGATACGTGAGGAAAGACCGATTTTATGATGCGTTACCGATACTGCGGAGATACAGATTGTCATAAAGCCCAGACCACCGGTCTGAATTAACCCCAGTATGACAGCCTGGCCGAAGAACGACCAATGGCTCCAGGTATCTTCCAGAACCAGACCGGTGACACAAGCCGCCGATGCTGAAGTAAAAAAAGCGGTAAATACCGATGCATCTGACGGGTCACGGACTGCTGCAGGAAGGCTGAGAAGTATTGTTCCGAGCAGAATGACGCTGCAATAGCCGAAGAGCAGGAGCCTGGTTACCGACAGGCGGCGAAAGCAGACTTTCAGATTTTCCAGATTTGACATGCCGCATACCCCCTTTTATTGCTACAGGTCAAATATCTATTATAGAAAGTTTGTCTGAAATGTCAAGAGCTCCTGTCATCATTTGAGCAAGAAAAAAAGGCATGGATTATTCCATGCCCGCCTTATATTCCTAAGTTCCTACCGAACCGGTATAATCAACGTTCGAAAGCCTTCTTCACATAGTTCACTGTCACGAAGAAGCACAGCGCTGCGCCGATCCACGGATATTTTTTCGTGCCGGCACCGCCGCTGAGGGCCAGAATTATGGAGCCAATGCCGATTACGAGAAAGAACAGTGCTTTCAGCAGATTAATTCCTTTATCGCCCATGGGCCACCTCCTTATTTCTCGCCGGCTTCGTAGGCTTCCATGACTGCCACGGATGCACTGGCTCCGATGCGGTCTGCACCGGCCTCGATCATGGCCAGAACCGTTTCCAGACTGCGGATGCCGCCGCTGGCCTTTACTTCCATGTCAGGACCCACGGTCTGTTTCATCAGTGCCACGTCTTCTGCTTTCGCACCGTCGCTGCCGAATCCGGTGGATGTCTTCACAAAATGTGCACCGCTGTCTTTTGCCAGACGGCAGGCTTCTTCGATTTCCGCCGGGGTCAGAAGGCAGGTCTCCAGGATTACTTTCACGATGGCGCCGTACTGCTTTGCGGCTGTGACCACTTCCCGGATGTCGTCCCGGATGTCATCATAGCGTCCATCTTTAAACAGTCCCACATTAAGAACCATATCGATTTCCGAAGCGCCGTCCTTGCAGGCTTCTTCTGTTTCAAAGACCTTGGTGGCTGTGGTGCAGGCACCAAGAGGGAAGCCCACCACGGCGGCAACTTTCACGTCTGAATCCTTCAGCATGTCGGCACAGTCAGCCACGTAGCAGGTGTTCACGCAGACTGCGTAGAAATCATATTCCAGCGCTTCGCGGCACAGCTTTTCAATCTGTGCACGAGTGGCCTCCGGCTTCAGCAGAGTATGGTCAAAATATTTATTCAGCGGTTTCGCTAATTTCATTCTATATTCCTCCGTTTCAGGTTTTTCTGGCAGCTGCTTGGAAGCTGCTGTTTCTATTGTACCATTTTCTTCTGAAAAAGAAAAGATGAAAAAGCCGGAACCGTATGGAATCAGGGAAAAGAATGATTGCAACTGCGGATTTTGTGGCATATAATATTGATAGAAAAAAGGATTGAGGAGTAGGAAAAGAAAGCAATATGGAAACTGCGAAAAAAAGAGTCACAATGATGAAGCGGATCCGGTGGGCAGGACTGCCCATGGGGCTGCTGATGTACATGGGAACGGAGCAGTCATTTGGAACGATTGCCGCAACGGTTCTGGCGGTGGTGGCGGCAGTGGCCTTCTACTTTATCTGTGACGGAGAAGGAAGAAGGACCATGTGCCAGTATGTGGCGGATGACCTGCGGGCTGCCGTGGCTGCAGCAGGACTCAGCCGGTGCGTAGTGGAAATCAAAAGCATCAACGCAGGACTGATCACACGGATCTATCTGATTCAGGCCGGACCTCTGGCCACCCGGTGCAACCGGGCGGTATTCGAACGGATCAATAAGAGCTGGTACCGGAAATCCATCTGGGTGACTCAGATCCTGGAACTGGAAAGCGAGGGGGAACTGGAAGAGGCTCAGGCGTTTCTGGACGAAGCACTGTTTGATGACTTGAAGAAGATGCGGGACAGAGATGGCAAGAACGATAAGAATGACGAGAAAGACAAGAATGACAAAAATGACAAAAATGACAGAAAGGAACAGTAACGGCAAATGACGAAACAGATTCTGATTATCGACGGGCAGGGAGGCCTGCTGGGAAAGCAGCTGGTGGATGCCATAAGAAAGGCAGTGCCGGATGCGGAAATCACGGCGGTGGGAACCAACAGCATCGCCACATCCAGTATGCTGAAGGCCGGTGCCCATCAGGGTGCGACCGGAGAAAATGCGGTGCTGGTGGCAGTCCGCCATGCGGATATTATCGCAGGACCGGTGGGCATGGTCATTGCGGATTCACTGCTGGGAGAGATCACACCGGCCATGGCCGCCGCAGTGGGCAGCAGCGATGCGGTAAAGCTCCTTCTGCCGGTCAATAAGTGCAATAATATTGTCATCGGAGCAGGCGGAAAATCCACATCGGAACTGATCGGAGAGGCTGTGGAGAGAATACAGAAAATCTGCGGGTAGTCAGTCTTTTTTGTTGAAATAGGACAAAGTTTATACTATAATGTGTCTATTAACGATTTATTTACAGCACCATGAGGAGGACAGAAAATATGGGCATTAAAGTCGCGAAATTCGGCGGCTCATCGGTAGCAGACGGAATTCAGCTTACAAAAACGAAGAATATCATAAATGCGGACCCGGACCGGCGGTACATCGTCGTATCCGCACCGGGCAAGCGGTTTGAAGGAGATAACAAGATCACAGATCTTCTGTATCTGTGCAAGACGCATCTGGAACACAATCTGCCGTATGATCAGATTTTTCAGGTGGTGGCAGATCGGTTCATGGCAGTGGAGATCAATCTGGGCATCGACCTGGATTTCACTCCGTACTTCGATAAGATCCGGGAAAATCTGAAAAAGAATCCATCTGCCGACTACATAGCATCCCGGGGAGAATATCTCAATGCGATTCTGGTAGCGGC
>JBJESY010000400.1:0-6225 GCA_051883035.1 Anaerovoracaceae bacterium
ACGATTCGATCCCGTCCTGCCAGATCTTTCAGTCCCGTTACAAAGCTGTACCTGTCGTCCGCTGAAAACAGCTTCGTAACCTCTCCCATCTGGTCGTGTCCGATCTCCATCATCAGGATTCCCTCTTTTTTCAGAAATTCCGGCGCCTGATCGGCAATGATCCGGTAGAACATCAGTCCGTCTTCCCCGCCATCCAGTGCGGAAAGCGGTTCATGGTCCTTCACCTCCGGCTGCAGCCCAGGAATCACGTCGGAACGTATGTAAGGCGGATTGGAAATGATCAGATCAAATTTCTTATTTCCCAGCTTCCCCCGGAAGGCTTCAAACATATCGCTTTTCACCATCTTCACCGATTTCGCTCCCAGGTTTGCCGCATTCTTTTCCGCTATGGCCAGCGCATCCCCGCTGATGTCAGAGCAGGTGACCTTACACCCTTCTGCCAGCTTCGCGATGGAGATGCCGATGGCGCCGCTGCCGCAACACAGATCCAGAACCGCCCAGTTTTTTCTGGCTCTGCAGTTCAGCGTTTCTCCACGCAGCTTATTTTTATTGATGACGTCCAGCGCATCCTCCACCAGGGTTTCCGTGTCCTGCCGGGGGATCAGCACCTTATCGCTGACCTGAAACGTCAGTCCCATGAAGTCCTGCTCTCCGGTAATGTGCTGCAGCGGAACCCGGGAAGCACGACGGGCCACCAGATCGAAATATTCCTCACACTGGTTATCCTGCATCACATCCTGCCACCGCATCATCAGCCGCGCCCGGTCGAAATGCATCATGTAGCAGAAGAGTTCTCTGGCATCGATGGCCGCATCTTCCACCCCTGCATCTGCCAGCTGATTTTCTCCGATTTTTATTAATTCCTTGACTGGTAAACTCATTCTTCTTCCTTTTCTTCTGCTTCCGTCTCTTCTTCCTGCTCTTCCGGGACAGGATCTCCGTTGAGATCGCAGATTCCTTCGAAATACGGGGTTCCTGCCGGTTTCAGCACCGCCTTCATCGCAGCGATGGCCACTTCCAGCTGGGCATCCGACGGTTCCTTCGTTGTCAGCTTCTGCACATAAAGCCCCGGCAGACTCAATACCTTCACCACCGGATTGCTGCTCCTGCCTGCCCATTTCAGAAGTTCATAAGAAAGCCCTACAATCAGCGGCAGAACCAGGAGACGTCCGGCTACCCGCAGAAAGACATTGGGCCATCCCATGAGGGCATGCACCAGCACGGCAATGATCATAACGAACACCAGGAAACTGGTTCCGCACCGCGGATGCACCGTATAAAACTGCTGTGCGTTTGCCGGGGTCAGCTCCAGATTGTTTTCGAAACAGTGAATGGTCTTATGTTCCGCACCGTGATACTGAAATACCGTTTTTATGTCCGGCATCTTGGAGATGAGGACGATATACAGCATGAAAATCAGAATGCGGACAATGCCTTCCACCAGGTTCATCAAAAGAATGCTGCTGGTCAGATGGGAAACCCATCCCACCACCACAGTCGGCAGCAGCATGAACAGACCCACGCTCATGGCAATGGCCAGCACTACGGAAAGAACCATGAGAATCTTCCATGCCTTTTCCTTTCCCAGCTTTTCCTCCACCCAGACATCAAATTTATCCTTTTCGTAGTCCTCCGGATAGAACTCCTCCAGCTTATCCGCAGAGTACATCAGCACCTTGGTGCCATATACCATGGAATTCACGAAATTGACCACGCCGCGTATGATAGGCACTTTCCCCCATTTGCTCCCTTTCGGGTTTGCTTCGGTTTTCATGAAGATTCTGCCATCCGGCATGCGGATTCCGATGGCAGTCCGTTCCGGTCCACGCATCATGATACCTTCCATGATAGCCTGTCCACCAATGGATGTAGGGCAGGCATCTTTCAAAAATACTTTCTTTAAATCCATATTCTTTTCCTTATGCTATGCGTTCATAAATACTTTCTTGATAATCTGTACGAAATTCTTATTGTTCCTCGTATGAGCCAGGTTGTCGATGATGGTTTCCGTCACTTCCTGCGGGCTGGTATTGGCCATGGCGCGGCGCATCAGCCAGACGGCTTCCAGCTCATCCTGATCCAGAAGCAGATCTTCTCTTCTGGTACCCGACTTATTCAGGCTTACTGCCGGGAAGATCCGCATCTCAGACAGCTTTCTATCCAGATGCAGTTCCATATTACCTGTACCCTTAAATTCTTCAAATATAACATCATCCATGCGACTTCCTGTTTCTACCAGTGCGGTCGCCAATATGGTGATGGACCCGCCTTCTTCCAGTTTTCTTGCCGCACCGAAGAATTTCTTCGGTTTATGAAGTGCGCCAGGATCCAGACCGCCGGACAGGGTTCTGCCGGAAGCCGGCACCACCAGATTATATGCCCGGGCCAGCCGGGTAATGCTGTCCAGCAGGATCACCACATCTTTCCCGTGTTCTGCCAGACGCTGTGCCCGCGCAAGTACCATTTCCGCCACCTTCACATGATGCTGCGGCTGTTCATCAAAGGTAGAGAAGAGAACCTCTCCGCTTTTCAGGGACCGCTTCATATCGGTAACTTCTTCCGGGCGTTCATCCACCAGGAGCACAATCAGTTCCACCTCAGGATAGTTTTCTTCGATGGAATGGGCTACCTGTTTCAGGAGTACCGTCTTTCCTGCCTTCGGCGGTGCCACAATCAGTCCTCTCTGCCCCTTGCCGATCGGTGCCACCAGATCGATGATGCGCATGGCCAGACCCTTGGTGTCCGTTTCCAGACGCAGCCGTTCGTACGGAAAGACCGGTGTCAGGCTGTCAAAATCCGGTCTGCGGATTGCTGCGCCCGGTTCATCACCGTTTACCGTAAGTACATACAGCAGTGCGCCAAACTTTTCTCCCGGATTCGGCAGCCGGGTAATTCCCCGAATCTTGTCTCCCGTCTTCAGGTTAAATCTCCGTATCTGTGTCGGAGATACATAAATATCCCGGTCACTGGTAAGGAAATTAGAAAAGCGCAGGAAACCGAAATTATTTTCTTCCTGGATTTCCAGAATGCCTTCTGCCTCAGGGCGCTCTCCCCTGCCGGAATTCTGCTGACGTACGCCCGTTTCTGTCTCCACCTGCGTCTCCTCCGAAGCAAAGTCTGCAGAATCTGCTGGCTCAGCCTGTACTTCCGTCAGTGCTTCCGGCTGCATTTCAGGCTCCTTCGGGGATTCCTGAACTTCTGTTTTCTCTTCCGGCTGTGTTTTTGCCTTCGAAGGTCTTCCTCTTGGCCGTTTTGGCTTCGGTTTTTCTTCCTGCACTGCCGGTTTTTCATTTTTTACAGCACGCACCTGTGCTGTGTCAGCGGTCGGAATTTCTTCCGTTATGTCTTTTTTCTCTCTCATGGGATTCCTTTCACACAGCCTGCCAGAAGGGCTGCACCTTTCAGAATTTTATGACTTTACGTTTTCAGAACTTTATAGAAAGAATCATTCAGATAAATTACAATGATCAGTCAAAATTATCATATACTCCCTGAAAGAAAAAAACAAGTGATTTTTCTGTGATTACGCCGTGAGAGCGGATTTTGAGAGAAAAAAATGCCGGAAGAGGGTGGCAGAACACCGCCCTCTCCACGGCACATTCCTGAAGATCGATTTAAGCCAGGCCCTTGATGGCGCCCAGCAACAGATGGAACCGTTCTTCGATGGAGTCCACCCGAAGAAATTCATCTGCACTGTGATACTTATCACTTTCCGGTCCGCAGCCGTCCATAACAGCGGTACCCATTTCCGACAGCAGGCTGCCATCCGATGCGCCGCCCACACTGAGGAAATCCGGATGGATTCCCATCTTCTCTGCTTCTTCCCGAAGAAGTTTCATCATCGCTCTGGTATTCGCATTGGGCTTCATCGGCGGCATCTGTGCAAGCTTTTCCCAGGTGACCTTCACACCTTCCACCACAGGTTCCGCACACAGGTTCTCCAGCTTCTGCAGAAGCTCGTCCAACTGCTCGAAGCTGGTAAAACGCACATCAAATACGGCTTCGCATTCGGCAGCCACAACGTTGGATGCCGTTCCGCCTTTGATGACACCTGCGTTCACCGTCAGCCCCGTTTCAAAATCCGTCAATCCATGCATTTTCTGCACCAGGTCTGCCATCTCCAGAATGGCGCTGGCACCATCCTTCGGCGAATTTCCTGCATGGGACGCGATCCCATGGCATCGAATCACAATGTCTGCCACGCCTTTTCGCTGATAAACGAAATGCCCGCCCAGCCTTCCCGGTTCCAGAACGAAGGCATACCGGCTTCTTGCGGCGATATTCTGCATTGTCTTCTCGGAATCCTCAGATCCGATTTCTTCATCGCTGTTGTGGCAGACACAGATTTTCAGATGCGGACATTCTTCCCGCAGCGCTCTGGTCAGATGAAATGCCAGCAGATCTCCTGCCTTCATATCACCTACGCCAGGCCCATAGGCCCATTTCCCGTCCCCGCTGAGGGAAAACGGCCGCTCTGCCGCCGTACCCCTGTCAAATACAGTATCCATATGCCCCAGAAACAGGACATCGACTTCTTCTGCTTCCGGATGGGTCAGTACCTCCACATACGGCCTGCTGTCCGGTCCCTGGGCGATCCGTCTGGGTGAAAGACTGATTTCTTCGTACTTTCCGCAGAGAAAATCAGCCACCCGGTTCAGGCCCTCAATATCTGAAGAACCGCTGTCCATATTCACCAGCTTCTCCAGATCTTTCATATATTCTTCTTTCTTAAAAATTGCCAATGGATTTTCCTCCATCTCTTTGATTTAATTGTATTCTTATCATATCCACTGCATACTGTCTTGTCAATATACGCCTGCAAATCTGCAGAATGGTAAAAAAAGGACTCCGCAGCTCGGAGTCCTTTTTCGGGTAAGTAATTTATATTGGATGTTATTTTCTGTAGTCGTAGAAGCCGATGCCGGTCTTTCTTCCCAGCTTGCCTGCTCTTACCATCTTTCTCAGCAGAGTATGTGCTCTGTATTTCGGATCGCCATATTCGGTGTACAGAACATCCATGATAGCCAGTACAACGTCCAGACCGATCAGGTCGCCCAATTCCAGAGGTCCCATCGGGTGGTTAGCGCCCAGCTTCATTGCGGTATCAATACCCTTTGCATCTGCAACGCCGTCAGCCAGGATGCCGATACCTTCGTTGATCATCGGAATCAGGATTCTGTTTACAACGAATCCAGGAGCTTCTTCTACTTCTACCGGAGTCTTGCCCAGTGCTTCTGTCAGAGCAACGATGGTGTCTCTGGTTTCATCGGAAGTAGCCAGGCCCTTGATAATTTCAACCAGCTTCATAGCCGGAACCGGGTTGAAGAAGTGCATTCCGATTACCTTGTCAGGTCTGCCGGTTGCAGCAGCGATTTCGGTGATGGATAAGGATGATGTATTGGTAGCAATAATCGTCTCAGGCTTGCAGAGCTGATCCAGTTCTGCGAACAGTGCCTTCTTTGCTTCCATGTCTTCGGTTGCTGCTTCGATGACCAGATCTGCATCCGCGATGATGTTGATATCGGTGGAACCGGTGATTCTGCTCAGAATCGCTTCTTTCTCTTCTGCAGTGATCTTTTCCTTGGCAACCATCTTATCCAGGTTCTTGGTTACGGTAGCAATACCCTTCTCTACGGAAGACTCTCTTCTTGCTCTCATAACGACTTCATATCCGTTCTGTGCCAGTACCTGAATGATTCCGGCTCCCATGGTACCTGTTCCTAATACACCAATTTTTTTCATATTCAATGCCTCCTTAAAGTATGTATCCTCCCACACTGGGTGAGAACTCGGATGCTCGTTTCATCCGACCGCATAAGAAAACGTTAACCTGCCTCGCCTCATACACCTGCCGCTTTTCTGCGCAGCGGAAACCGGTCAGGCTTTCTGTCACGCTACCGGTTTCGTTAAAAAATTAACTTTTTCTCATGTATACATTATATCATACTTTTGCAAAAATGGAACCCCATTTTCCATATTATTTTATTATTTTTTTATAATTCAGGAAAAGATGCGCCGGATTATGTACCGATATGACGGTCAGGTGTTTGCAGATTGTAACAAATTGTGACACATTTCGACGCTTCATATGTCTGTCATTGTGTATAATATATAGTGAAAGTGTCAAATCATATTTCGCAAACGAAAGGAGAAGAAAATGAAAAAGAAATTATTTTGCACACCCCCGATTTTTGTTCTATTGCTGACCGCCGCAGCCAGTGCCTA
>JBJESY010000401.1:0-6219 GCA_051883035.1 Anaerovoracaceae bacterium
GAACAGGACGATCAGATGACCCTGCTCTTTGGCCCGCATGATGGTCAGGATGGTCCGGATATCGGCACAGTACATCTTTTTCGGAATCACGGCCATCTGGTTCAGAAACCAGCGGATCAGCGGCCGTGACATGAAATGTTCGCTGCCCACAAAGGTCGGCCGATGCGGAAACAGGGCCAGCGCCACCAGGAGAAAGTCCATGTTGGAAATGTGCGGGCACAGGAACAGCGCCGGGCCCTGGACATCTTTGATGGCACTTCTGTCATAATGGACATGAAGCCGCAGCTTCAGAAACAGGCCCACCAGCAGGCAAAGTGGATAATACAGAATGGGATTGGGTTTTCTGATTTTCTTCTGTGTATTTTTGGTTTTTGTATTTTTCTTTTTATCAGCCATAACTACTGCTCCTTTTTTCTATGCAACTATCTGTATTATACCCGAAGTGGGCGGCTCTCTGCAATCCGGCATGGAAAAAATCTCTGAAATATAGTAAAATCAGGGTGAGTGTTTTTCGCATTTCCTGCGACGAAGAAGTGAAAGGGAAAGGAGAGAGAGATGGAGCAAGGCGCCGACTGCTACCGCCGCTTTCTCAGTGGTGATGAAAACGCCTTCGCCGAGATGGTGGAAACCTATCGGGAAGGCCTCATATTCTTCCTCTGCCGGTACGTGAACTCCGTGGAAACGGCGGAAGATCTGGCAGAGGACGTGTTTGTGGAAGTGCTGCTGCATCCGAAGCGGTACCGGTTTCAGTGTGCCCTGAAAACCTGGCTTTTCGCCATCGGGCGCCACAAGGCGGTGGACTATCTGCGCAGACACAGCCGGCTGCAGCTGTGCGATATGGAGGCGGCAGCGGAGCTGGCGGACCTGCGGAGTCTGGAGGAGGACGTGCTCCGCAGCGAAGAAAACAAGACGCTGAACCGCGCCCTGGGCGAGATCAGCCCGGACTACCGGAACGCCATCCACCTGGTGTATTTTGAGGGGTTATCCTGCGAAGAGGCGGCCCGGGTCCTGGGCAAAACCCGCAAGCAGACCGAAAACCTCCTCTACCGGGGCAAACTGTCTCTCCGCAAAATCCTTTCGAAGGAGGGGTTCGATTTTGAAAAACGATAAGGAATTTTTGGACCGCGTCTATGAAAAGCGGGATGCGGCTCTTTCACGGCGCAAAATCTGCAGAAAGCGGCTTCTTTCGGGGGGCACGGCGTTTGCGGCCTGCATGGTGCTGATGGTGGGGGGATGGCAGATGGATCTCTTCGGAGTATCCTCTGACAGCGCGACCATGGAGATGGCATCTCCGGAGGACCTGAATACAGTGACGGAGATGGTACCGGAATCGGATCAGGCATCACTGGGATCAGATCAGGCGTCACATGAAACGGATCGTGTGGAGCCGGGGACCTCGGCGGCGGCGGAAAACGATGAAAGCAGCAAGCTGGCCGGACAAGTGGACAATTACTGGATGCTGCCTGCTGCCAACCTGACGGATGCTGCTGGAAACAGTGATCGATGCAGCGGCGGAGAAGAAGTAGAGGCGCTGGAACGCCGGGCGGAGGCACTGGCCGAGGCAGGAAATGCGGTGCGTTCGGATAAGCCGGTGGAAGACTGGCAGGAGGAATATGCCTATGAGCTTCAGATCGAGAAGGAGCCGCAGGTGTTCACCTATTACTATATCGATGAGGAGGGGGACCTGGATGAAACGGAATAAAACATGGATGGCCGGCGTGCTGATTCTGATGCTGGTGCTGACGGCCGGCATGATGTCGCTGACCGGCTGCGGTCAGCAGGATTCAAACGGAGAGGGAGGTAACGAAGGAATGGGATTCTTTGGGAAGAATGACGGGTCGGATCGTGAGGCCCGTGTCGGAATGGAAGTGCCGGAGGCGCTGGAGGATGTGAACGACCAGATCGGCCGGGTTTCCTACCGGATGTTTCAGCAGGCCATGGGCAAGCCGGCTGAAGAGGGAACCAGCGCCATGGTTTCGCCGCTGTCGCTGCTGACCTGTCTGTCTATGGCTCAGGCCGGTGCAGAAGGAAATACGAGGACGGAAATGGAGGAGACCTTCGGCTTCACGTCCGAGTCCTTTGCTTCCTGGTTGGATGGCTGGTATGACTCTCTGACGGAGGAGGATGAGACCAGGATGAATGTGGCCAATTCCTTCTGGTATCGCCAGGGATTTCAACCGGAAGAGGCGTACCTGCAGCTGCTGGAAGACAGATTTCACGGGACGGCCCGGGAATCGGCCTTTGATGATTCGACGGTTTCTGAAATCAACCGGTGGTGCGATGAAAACACCTATGGCATGATTCCGCGTCTGATCAACCAGCTGGATCCGGACCAGCAGGCACTGCTGCTCAATGCGGTGGCCTTCGAAGGAAAATGGCAGAAAGCCTATGAAGATGATCTGGTATCAGAAGGGGAGACTTTCGTGACGGAAGACGGGACGGAACAGGAAGCGGTCATGCTGTATTCCAGAGAAGATGTGTACCTTTCGGGAGAGCATACCTCAGGATTCCTGAAGCCGTATCAGGACGGCTACAGCTTTGCGGCATTTTTGCCGGAAGAAGGAATGTCGGTGAAAGACTGGCTGAAGGAAACCGGTGAGGATGAATTTACCCGCATTCTGCAGGAATCGGAGTATGCACCTGTGAGCACAGTAATCCCTGAGTTCAAGTCGGAATACACGGCACAGAACATGAAAGCCGTCCTGCAGGACATGGGAATCCAAAGCCTCTTTTCGGCAGGGGACTGTGATCTGTCTGCCATGGGCAAGAGTGAAGGCGGAGACGGCCTGTATGTCAGCGATGTGCTCCATAAGACCTTCATCGAGCTGAACCGGGAAGGAACCCGGGCGGCTGCAGTGACCGGACTGATCATGAAGGTTACCTCCATGGAGCCGGAAAAAATCTACGAAGTCCGCCTGGATCGGCCGTTCGTCTATGCCATCCTGGATCAGGGCAGCATGACGCCGATCTTCATGGGAATTGTCATGAACGTGGAATAAAAGAAAGCAGGAGGGGAATGGAATGAGAGAGAAAAGAAAAAACGAAGAAAGAAATCCGGGAGGAAATATTTTGCGAAGAAAAATTGGGGCGGGAGCCGTGACCATGTGTCTGCTGGCGTGCCTGACTTTGGGGCTGGCCGGGTGCAGTGCCGGTGAACCCGGGATATCTTCCGGTGAAAGCGGGGCATCGGTGGAGCTGACCGGGGCGGCAGAAGGGGTGCCGGGCCTGGAGGACAGTTCACAGCTCTATTGTTTCGTAGGGGAGGAGGATTGTCTGACGGATCTTTCGGTGGATCTGTTTCAGCGGATCTGCAGCGGTGAGGAAAACGCACTGGTTTCGCCCCTTTCTCTGGTGACGGATCTGACCATGCTGGGCCGGGGTGCGAAAGGGAAAACGCTGACCCAGATGGAGCAGGGGATGGGCCGGGATATGGACTTCCTGACGGCGTATCTGCAGGATTATTTCGGAGGTCTTCCCCAGACGAAGAAGGCGAAGCTGACTTCGGCCAATTCGGTTTGGATCCGGGATGACGCCGAGCGGCTGACCGTGGAGGAGCAGTTTCTGGTGGATGCCAAGGCGTATTTCGATGCAGAGGTGTACCGGGCGGCTTTTGACCGGGGAACGGTGGCGGACATGAACCGGTGGTGCAGCGAGAAGACGGACGGCATGGTGGAGGATATGATTCGGGAACTGCCGGAGGATGAGGTGATCCATCTGCTGAATGCCATCTGCTTCGACGGAACGTGGCAGGATCCTTATGAAAAGCATCAGATTCGCAAGGATGTGTTTACTTCGGAGAACGGTGCACAGCAGAATGTGGATTTCATGTATAGTACGGAGTCTGTTTACCTGGAAGGGGATTATGAGACCGGGTTCGTGAAGCCGTATCAGGATGGGTACAGCTTTGTGGCCCTGCTGCCGAAGGAGGATTTTCGAACGGGGCAGGCAATGGATACAAGAGAAAGGGGACAGGCCATGCCCATGGCAGAGTATGTGCAGAGTCTCACCGGGGAGCGGTTCCGCGGACTGCTGGATGCGGCGTTTTCGTCGGCGTCGGAGGCTTCGGAGGCTTCAGAGGTGTTGGTGGAGACGGCAATGCCCATGTTCCAGATGGAGTATACGGCGGGCAAGGAGAAGCTGATTCCGGTGCTGGAGTCCATGGGCATGACGGATCTGTTTGACTCCGGCAGGGCGGATCTTAGCGGTATGGCGGTGTCCAGCCGGGGAAATATCTATGTCTCCAGCGTGGCGCAGAAGTGTTTCATTGAAGTGGATGCGGAGGGGACCAGGGCGGCTGCGGTGACAGATATTGCCGCAAGCGACGAATGTGCACCGGAAGTGATAGAAATGAAAACCGTCCGGCTGGACCGGCCCTTCGTTTTCGCCATTGTTGATGACCAGTGCGGCGTGCCGGTATTTCTGGGCGTGGTGACGGAAGTGGAATAGGCCCCTTCGGAGTTCTGCAAGGCAAAAGGGACGCCAAACATCCCATGGAATTTGATTTGGCGTCCCGGCAGAGTGGATTTGGACTGTTTTAGCGAGAAATTATCACTGCAGCAGGAGATGAAATGTAAAATAATAGTAAAAAGAGATGAAATGATACAGGAATAAAATTGATAAAAAGAAAAATAAAAGAAATCATCGGGCAGATGATTGCTTGCCGTCTATATAGCGGGACGCCAAGCCCAGAAAAAAAGTGTGATTGGCGTCCCTTTTCGCGTGTCAAAAGTTGTGGAGCACCGTGGAAGACTGTGGAAGACCGTGGAAAACTGTCCGGCCCTGCACCACTAAGAGATTCTTCCGTTTACAAATGAGATTTTTGTGGTAAATATATTATCAGCGATGTGTGGACAATACCAGTTAAATCAACATTTGAAATATAAAGGAGAATCTTAGAAATGAACAGTCAATCCAACGTAAAGAAATTAATCGGCGTGGTATCCGGCAAAGGCGGCGTGGGCAAGTCCTCCGTAACTTCCATGCTGGCAGTGGCCACCCAGCGGCTGGGATATAACGTGGCAATTCTGGATGCGGACGTGACCGGCCCGTCCATTCCGACGGCCTTCGGTCTGAAGGAAAAGGCTGCCGGCACCGATCTGGGCATCTTCCCGGTAGTTTCGAAAACCGGTATCCGCACCATGTCCGTCAACTCCCTGCTGGAAGATACCACCGATCCTGTGGTATGGAGAGGTCCGGTGCTCAGCGGCGTCATCGAACAGTTCTGGAACGATGTGATCTGGGGCGATGTGGACGTGATGTACGTGGACATGCCGCCGGGAACCGGTGATGTGCCGCTGACGGTATTCCAGTCTCTGCCGCTGGACGGTCTGGTGATCGTGACTTCCCCGCAGGAACTGGTTTCCATGATCGTGGAAAAAGCGGTCAAGATGGCCAACATGATGAAGGTCCCTGTCATCGGCATCGTGGAAAATATGTCTTACTTCCAGTGCCCGGACTGCGGCAAACAGCATAAGATTTTCGGCGAAAGCCATATCGAGGACGTCGCCGCAAAATATGCAATCCCGACTCTCTCTCAACTGCCGATGAATCCGAAGATTGCGGCGGCCTGCGATAAGGGCATGATTGAGCTCTTCGAGGGAGACTGGCTGGATAACATGGTGGATGCCTGCCTGAAAGCAGACAATCCGGACAAACATGACGGCATGCCGCCTGCACCGGAGGGCTGCAGCGGAAGCTGTGAAAGCTGCGGTGTGGAAGGCTGCGGCAGCCGCCAGTAAGTCACCGACAGCCGCCAATACCAATCGGACAATAAAAAAGGCTGATGGAAATAATCCATCAGCCAATTTTTTAGGGTTAAATAAAATCGTATTTTTCCAGATATGCTTTGATTTCCCGTCGGGTCTGCAGCATGGCTTTGGCTGGTGCCGTGGAGTAGCGACCCTTTTCAACGGCGTAGCCGCCGTAAACGTAGCCGGACAGCGCCTTGGTGTAGGTGCCGAACTGTTTTTTCATGCCGCTCAGGTACCGGGCAGCCACATCGATGCTGACATCCGCTTTATAGAGGCTGGATGGCTTGTAGCCATAAGCCCTTGCCAGATCATCGCTGGTCTGCATGATGCCCTTGTAGCCATACGGGCTGGTGGCTTTGGAATTGAATCCGCTTTCCCGCTGGGCCAGGGCCATGAGAATCTTCGGATCCAGGTCGTATTTTTTCCCGGCATCGATGAAGGTCTGTGCCAGCTGCCTGGACCATACCTT
>JBJESY010000402.1:0-6154 GCA_051883035.1 Anaerovoracaceae bacterium
TATCTGACGTATAGCCGTTTTCATAGCCTGCATCAAAGGTGAGCCAGATGGATTTTTCCTCCGGGCCGATATACCAGGCGTCAAACTGCTGCAGATATTCTGCGGTGGCGTTTCCCACCGGCGGCGCGCCATCCTGCTGGAAACTGAGACCCCAGTTGCCGTCAGCAGCTGCATTCACTGCCTCGGTCATGGTCTGTGCTTCAGTCTCAGGTTCCGCCTCGCCGTCTGATGCGGCTCTCTCCGGCAGTGCCAGCGGTCTTCCGCTTCCTCCGAAGAAGCCTCCGGCGAAAAGAACGCCGGTCACAATCACAACGGCAAGCGCTGCCGTACAGATCAGTTTTCTCTTCATAAATAAATCACCTCAAGGCAATGTATGCCCTGAGGTGAATGCTTATTCCATATGTTTTCTGTATTCCATCGGTGTCATGCCGGTCTGTTTGCGGAACACCCGGTTAAAATAGCTGGCGCTCTCAAACCCGCAGGAGAAAGCGATATCCACGATGGTCTTATCCCCTGCCAGCAGTTCCTGCTTGGCTTTTTCAATCCGAAATTCCGTCAGGTAGAGAATCGGTGTCTTCCACATGTTTTCCCGGAAGCACCGCAGGGCCTCTCGCTTGCTGATGCAGGCTGACGCGGCGATATCCTCCAGGGTAATCTTATCCCAGTAGTTTTCGGTGATGAAGGTCAACATCTGCTTCATGCGGACCTGCGATGTGATCTTATGACTATTTGCTTCCCAAGCCGGAAACTGATTGAAATGCAGGATCAGCCCTCGCCAGAACCGGCTGCAGAGTTCATGGATTTCCAGTTCGTACCCCGGATAGTGCGGTTCCTTCTCTTCCAGAACAAAGGCCTCCTCATACAGATCCAGGATCTCCCGCTGCCAGTCAACCTCCTGCCGCAGCACCAGGCATGGCCGGCTCTCCTCCCGCAATATGGGTTCCACGTATTTTTTATATGCAAGGGAACCTGCCGGTGCCACGAATTCCGGAAGAAACAGCACATTGATCAGATGCAGCTGCTGTCCGGGCTCCGGACTGTAACGATGCAGCTGGTTCACATTGACGATAATCCCGTCGCCTTCCTTCAGCTTAAACTGCATGTCCCCCACGAAGAAACGGCCTTCTCCTTCTTTCAGGCGGCCAATCTGCATCACAGGATGCCAGTGCCACGGAATCTTATTTTCCTCTCCCGGCTTCAGCCATGCATGGTAGAACGCAACCGGTTTTTCCTGATTGATGTAGTGAATATCCTCCAGCAGCTGACTATCCACAGGTATGTTTTCCACTGTTCTCATTTATACACAACTTGGCCATATTTTTCAATGAAATGGCCATTTTCTCCTATCTTTTTCTTTATTTATTCAATATAATGTTTACGTATTAAAAAAGAGAATAACGCAAACACACTACGACAAGAAAGACTTGACAAAGTAAAGTACTCCATACATAAAACACACGAGAGTTCCCAACCCGAATTTTCATACCCATTACCCAATTACAATTACCCATAATGCCGTTATTCTCCGGAACAGCTTTCCATCACCCAAACGAAGTCTGTTCCAATCACATGCTTTCCCGGAATCGCTGATTCTCACACCATCTTTCATTGCCTGAGGCTATTACAGTATTCTATCGTCGGCAATCCACCGGGAGAGGCATTGCACACAGCAGACCACCCAATCTGCTGTGTGTTTTTCTTTTTTGGTATATGGCGGGCCGGGCACGCTGCCCGGCCCGGGCGGCTTACAGCGGTTTCCCGGCCAGAATCTCCTTATAGTCCTGCAGGTTCTTCTTCAGAAGAGCCGGCGTATCCAGTCCGTAAGGGCACCGGCTGCTGCACTGTCCGCATTCCAGGCATTCCTCGATTTTCGCCATGTCAGCCTGCTTTTCTTCACTGAGCCACGGTGCGGACGGTGCACGTCGAATCATCAGAGACAGGCGGGCACAGTCATTGATTTTAATCCCCACAGGGCACGGCATGCAGTAGCCGCAGCCTCTGCAGAATTCGCCCAGAAGCTCGCTCCGGTCTTTTTCAATGGTTTTCTGAATGGAGTCTTCTTCCATGGATGGCGGATTCACGCTGCAGCTGAGGAACTGATCCAGCTCAGCCTCCCGCTGAACACCCCAGATTGGAAGAACAGACGGGTACTGGGACAGATACGCATATGCCGCACGTCCGTCCTGCAGCAGGCCCCCTGCCATGCCCTTCATGGCAATGAACCCCATGTCTGCTTCTTCGCAAAGCTTCACCAACCGAAGCTCCGCCTCTCCGCTCAGGTAAGAAAACGGGAACTGCAGCGTTTCATAAAGGCCGCTGGCGATGACCTCTTCCGCCACCGCAAGACGATGATTGGTAATGCCGATATGACGGATTTTTCCTGCAGCCTTGGCACGAAGCAAGGCATCATACAATCCGTCCTCTCCGCCCGGCTTCGGGCAGAACGGAGTATTGTGGAGCTGATAGAGATCGATATAATCCGTTCCCAGCTCCCGGAGGGATGTTTCCAGGTCTTTTTCAAGATCTTCTCCGGTCAGTGCCATGGTCTTGGAAGCAATATAGATCTGATTTCTCACGTCTCCCAGCGCCATTCCGATTTTCCGTTCACTGTCTGTATAATATCTTGCCGTATCGAAGAAGTTCACACCGCTTTCAAATGCCTTTCGCAGCAGCCTGCCGGCTTCTTCTGCGCTGATGCGCTGGATCGGCAGTGCGCCGAATCCATTCTTGTCTGCCAGTATTTCTGTTCTTCCCAGTCTTACTTTCTCTGTCATGCCTTCACTCCTGTTTCTGATGTTTCTGCTGTTTCTGTAATCCGTTTCTTTTTCTCAGTCCAGCAAATATGTCCGGATAACGGACCATGCCTGCAGCAGATCCTGCAGACTGTATGCCGCATTGGCCGGACTGGTGGACGGAAGGGGTATGATCTCCATGCCGGTCAGCTTTTTCTGGTACCTGTCATAGAGTCTGGCCGCAGTGGATCCATTGGCAAAGATTGCCTTCACCTGGCTGTTCTGCAGAATCCCGGACAGATCGGCCGGAACCACGTTCCGAATGGAACTGTCGCTGGAGCCTTCGATATCACATTGGCTGACCACATCCCAGATGGCAATATGATGTTTCAGCAGCAGCTGTTTCTTCTCCTCGATGGTCTGCGGAACCGGTTCTTCTGTCAGAGCGGCTGTGACCTTCCAGAACCGGTTCTGCGGATGGCCGTAAAAGAACTGGCTCTCCCGGGATTTCACCGATGGAAATGTACCGAGTATCAGCACCTTGCTTTCTGTATTGTAAACCGGTGCAAACTGATGGGTCAGTCTTTCTGCTGCCATTCTGCATCTTCCCTTCTGTATGTTATATTCTATAGTGTAATCTGTCCGGCACGGATTGGCAAGTAAAATTTCCGGAAGCGCCCAGTGTTTCAGAGGGCATCGGAATCTGTTCAGGCAGGTTATGATCGGCCGTTTCTTCCTGTGCCGCGTTCTCTGTGATCCCTTTCAATCCGCGCTTTCCAACTTCCGTCGATTCTGGCGGAACTGCACCGCATGGCAGCAACGGTGTCTGCCATGACCTGATAGTTCAGTTCCACGCCGGCACTGTCGTTTTCATAAGTCACTGCCCGGTCTTCATCGATACCAAAGGCAGCTGCCTCTGCCACGGCATCCATATTTGCACCCAGAAAGATGAATTCCCATCCCATTTCCTTATGGGCTTCGATCATCTGCTTCACCCGATGCCGGCTGTATCTCCGGCTGGCATTTTCCATTCCGTCGGTAGTGATTACGATGATGACTTTTTCTGCCTGCATCGGTTCTGCCGTCATCCGCTGCGCGTGGTCAATCTTTTCGATGGTTCTTCCCACTGCATCCAGCAGGGCCGTGCAGCCGCGTACATAGTACTGCTTCTCCGTCATGGGCAGCACGCCCCGTACATCCATCCGGTCATGGAGGATCTCGTACTTGTCATCAAAGAGTACCGTGGTGATTACAGCTTCCCCATCGGTCTCTTTCTGCTTCTTCACCATGGCATTGAAACCGCCGATGGTATCCTTCTCCAGACCTGCCATGGATCCGCTTCTGTCCAGGATAAATGCCATTTCCGTCAAACCTTTTTTCATTTCGTGGTCTCCTTTCCTTCATCCATAATGCAATTTCTATGATGCACTCAGTGTATCAGAAAGGCAAAACAAAAAGGTCGCCCGGCAGGCGACATTTTTGCTTGTTCATATTTTTATTCTTCTGTGTTATATGCGTGTTCTATGCTGCGCTTCCCAGCACAGCTTCCCCGAAACAGAACAGCGCTTCATTGATCAGGAAAATATCATGCTCTCCCTTCTCCAGAAAAAACCGGACGATCACATCAGTCCGGCTGCTGTTTGACAGGGTGTATCCTGCCCGCTGCAGCAGATCCAGCGTCTCATCCACAGACAGCTGCAGACCCACTGCCAGAGCCAGCACCGTTTCCTTCTTCGGATGGTAGTCCGAATTGCTGCGGATTTTAGAAAACAGCTTCCGATCCAGATTGGCACGCTTGTAAACTTCCGAATCCTTATATCCCTTTTCATCCACCAGCCGGAGCACCATTTCCGAAAAGGTTTCCTCCAGGTTGTTTACCAGCTCCTCCAGACTCCGTTCCCGCAGGACGTCCGATGCAGGAGCACCGGCACAGCAGATTTCATACTCAAATCTTCTTCTGCGCTCCTTTTCCTCTTCATCATGGAACGTATCGATATAGTGGCGGATCTCCTGAAACAGCTTCTCACTCAGAGATACGGCGCTCCGGTCGAAGACTACCAGATAGATATCCATCTCATCTCCGTCGTCCTGTTCCATGAGGAACTGGCTGAAGGCGCTCACTGCCACCTGCAGCGCCTGCTCCTTTGGATAGCCGAATATGCCGGCTGAAATCAGCGGAAAGGAAATGGACCGGCAGCCGTTTTCCGCTGCCAGCTTCAGAGAAGTCAGATAAGCGCTCCGCAGGAGCTGTTCCTCCCCCTGACCGCCGCCCTGCCAGATGGGACCAACGGCATGGACGATATATTTTGCAGGGAGACCGTAGCCCCCGGTGATAACCGCACTTCCCGTGGGACATGGGCTTTTCCGATTGCATTCCTCCTGCAGCTTTCTGTCTCCTGCCGCAGCGAAAATCGCGCCGCAGACACCGCCTCCCGCCTGCAGTCTGGAATTGGCCGCATTGACGATGGCGTCGGTATGCATTTTCGTAATGTCATTATGTACGATCTGAAACGGCATAATGCACCTCCTGTTTCTGTATCCTGCTTCTGTATCCTGCTTTTGTTACTCGGATCCTGCCCGGAACCGTTCGATCATTTCTCCGGTCAGGCTGATCCTGGCGGAATGTTCCGGAATTTCTTCCCGTTCCATCCAGACACCTACAGACAGTTCCTCTGTGTCCAGCCGGATCTCATCGGAACCGTCCAGATCGCAGAAAAATCCCATCAGCAGCGTTTCGCTGAAGGACCAGGGCTGACTCTTATAGTAGCGGATGTTTTTCACTTTCAGCCCCACTTCCTCCATGACCTCCCGGCGGACCGTCTCCTCCACCGTCTCTCCGATTTCGGTAAACCCGGCGATCAGGGCGTACCGTTTGTAATCTCTGCCGCTGTATTTGGTCAGCAGCAGCCGGTTTCCATCGGTGACAGCCACAATAACGGCCGGTGAAATTTTCGGATATACCGTGTGTCCGCAGACGGGACACTGCAGCATCCGCTCCTTTTCTGCATGGCGCAGTTCACTGCCGCAGCGGCCGCAGTAACGGCTGCTGTCATACCAGTTTTTCAGCTGCTGGCCGGTGATGCCGGCGAATGCCTGATATTGCGGCCCGGCTTCCCGGAATATCCCTGTGCTGACCATGGAAAACTGCTCTGCTGCAGATGCATTCAGCTTCGGCCGGTCCAGCGTCAGAAAATATGCCGCATCATCGATGGTAAACAGGTAGATGGCGTTTTCCGCCATGGCAGCCGCGTTGGCACCAAGGTGGCGGAACTGTGGATAGGTCAAACCGGTTTTTTCGCCGGATTCCCCATGGTCCTGCACCGACGCCAGAACGCATCCCTCGTCATAAAACAGCAGGAAGCTGTCCGGCTGCGGCACAGCAGGCCGATATTCGTTATGATATGTATGTGGATAAATATCCT
>JBJESY010000403.1:0-6149 GCA_051883035.1 Anaerovoracaceae bacterium
ATTTACATAGATTTTGCCGTCCTGACGATAAATCAGTCCGGGAACGGTGTCAAAACGCCTGTCAGAGCTCTCCAGCACCTGACACAGGCGATAGAAAGGGTACTCGCCCTCTCCGCAAATAACATAATCCGCCCAGGAGTTTTCCTTCATGAACTCCGGACCATCGAAGCTGACCTCCGGCCCGCCCGCCAGTATTTTCATTTCCGGCCGGGCCTCCTTCAAATCACGGGCCAGCACCTTGATCTTTTCAATATTCCATATGTAACAGGAAAAGCAAACCATATCATAGTTTGCTCTCAGCAGTTCCGTATAAATATAAGTCAGGTCCTGGTTGATGGTAAACTCCCGGACCTCCACATCGCTGTATTCCCCGGCGGCTACCGTATACAGGTACTTCAGTGCCAGATTGGAATGCACGTATTTGGAATTCAGACTGGTCAGTAAAATCTTCATACTCTCTTACGATCTTTCGATCTTATTTCAACATTCAGAAAAGCGATGGCCTGTGCACTGCAGCACGGCCATCGCAGCATTACAGTTACAGCATCCGGAACCGTTCGTCCTTCAGCATGCCCAGATTCTTCATACAGCGGTGAAGTTCGCCGATGAGCCGGTCATTGTCTTCCGGCAGATTTCCCCGCAGAGAAACATAATTAGATGCATGGTTGCTGCGGAATACGCAGGACTTTTCAGGCCGTGCATGATCCAGCAGCAGGCAGGTCTCCTTCAGCACCTGCTCCGGCGTAAGGTAGCGGAACTTTCCGCTCCGGATATCATCCAGCATCGGTGCAGGCGGCTCCACCATGAGGGTCAGCAGGCTCACATAAGAAGCATTCATTTCCGCAATCATCTTCCCGCTTTCAATGGCGTGCTCCTCCCATCCGTCCTGACCGGACAGACCGCTGATAAAGGTCACCGAGGTGGCCAGGCCGTTATTTTCCAGCTTCTGCACACCGGTGATCAGTTCTTCTCTGGTTTCGCCCTTTTTCACCTGATCCAGGACCCGCTGGCTTCCCGACTCAGCGCCCAGATAGATCATGGACAGGCCGTGTGCCCGCAGCTCCTGCAGCTCCTCATCGGACTTGCGCAGCGCATCCTGTGCACGTCCGTAGCTGGTGACCCTTTCACATTCCGGGAAATGATCCCGGATGTAGTCCAGAATTTCCAGCAGCTTGCGGTTGGAAAGACAGAGGGCATCGCCGTCACACAGAAAGATCCGGTCTACACGCCTGTATTTTTCACGGGCCCATGCCAGGTCTTCCAGTACCTCCTGCGGGTTCCGCACGCGGAACTGCTTCTCTTTATACATGTTGCAGAAGGTACATTTATTGTGAGAGCAGCCGATGGTCACCTGCACCAGCAGGCTGTACGCCTCGCTGGGAGGCCTGTAAATGTTTCCGACATAGCGCATATGTTTGTTCTCCTATTTTCTCCTATCGTTTGTCGATCGTTGGTCTGTCATGAATCAGGGGATCTACATTCTTTCCGGCGCTTCCATGCCCAGCAGTGCCAGACCATTGCGGATGGCCGTCTTGGCAGACAGTACCAAAGCCAGTTTCGCTGTCTTTTCTTCCTCATTGTCCACCAGAATGTGTTCATCATGATAGAAGCGGTTGAAGCTCTGTGCGATATCCACAATATGCCGTGTCACGATGGATGGTTCATACTTTTCTCCGGCTTCCCGGATCACATCCGGCAGCTCATACAGCAGTCTTGCCAGCTGGAAGGCGCTTTCACCGGTGAGGTAAGATGCCTTCACTGCATCTGCCTGGCCTGCTTTCGCCACAGCTTCTTCTCCGGCGTTCCGGAGCACGCTGGCACATCTTGCATAGGTGTACTGCACGTACGGACCGGTCTCTCCGTTGAAATCCAGCACCTTATCCCAGGAGAACACGTAATCCTTGATCCGGTTATTGGAAAGCTCGTTGAAGATGACCGCACCGATACCTACCTGTTTGGCGGTTTCATCGATGTTATCGGTTGCCACGCCCTTTTCCTTGATGATTTCCCGGGTCTGATCCACCGCACGGTTCAGAACGTCTTCCAGGAATACCACACGGCCGTGGCGTGTGGACATGGTGCCGTCTTCCAGGCTTACCAGACCGAACGGTACATGGACGCAGTCTCTGGCCCATTCATAGCCCATCAGTTCCAGAATCTGGATCCACTGCTGGAAGTGCAGATTCTGCTGCGACGCTACAACGTAAATGTTCTTATAGAAGTCGTAGGTTTCCTTTCTGTATACAGCCGCCGCAATATCTCTGGTGATATACAGGGTGGAACCGTCGGACTTGGTGATCAGGGCCACGCCCAAACCGTATTTCTCCAGATTTACCACGTGGGCGCCCTGGGATTCTTCCAGCAGTCCCTTTTCTTCCAGTTCCTTTACGAAACGCGGCATTTTATCGGAATAAAAGCTTTCGCCGTTGTAAGAGTCGAATTCAATGCCCAGCATTTTATAAACCCGGCTGAATTCCTTCAGGGATTCGTCACGGAACCACTGCCACAGCTCCACCTCTTCCGGTTCACCGTGCTCCAGCTTGGTGAAGATTTCTCTGGCTTCATCATTGAGTTCCGGATGGGTTTCCGCTTCTTCATGGAATTTGGTATAGTAGCTCAGCAGGGTCTTAATCGGTTCGTTGATGACATCTTCCTTGTTGCCCCAGTGACGGTATGCGCAGATCATCTTGCCGAACTGGGTACCGTAATCGCCCAGATGGTTGATCCGGATCACGTTGTAACCCAGGGCACTGTAGATTTTGTTGATGGAATTGCCGATGACGGTACTTCTGATGTGGCCGATATGGAACGGCTTGGCGATGTTCGGGGAAGAATACTCTACGATGACCGTCTTTCCCTCTCCCACGTTGCTCTTGCCGTAATCATCCTTTTCTGTGAGAACTGCGGAAACCACGTCTCCTACGAATTCTTCTCTGGAAATGAACATATTTACATACGCATTGACCTGCTCCACCTTCTCGAACATGGCATTTCCGCGGATGGCGTCTGCAATTCCTCTGGCAATCAGAGGCGGTGCTTTCCGCAGGGTTTTGGCCAGCTTGAAGCACGGGAACGCGTAGTCTCCCATTTTGGCATCCTGCGGCACTTCAATCATGGACTGGATTTCCTCTGCAGTCAGATCCTGAACCTGTTCTGCAATCAGCTTGCTGATTTCTTCTTTAAAGTTTACCATTTTTTGTCTCTCCTCGTTATTTCCCATGCTGTGCGCATGTACTTCCCAAAATATACTCGCCCGGCTTACTTCTCCTGTGCAAGCCACTGCCGGATCGTCTCCGTATCCTTTTCGCTGATGACAGGAATCCCTTCTTCCTTCAGCATCTGTGCAAAAACGCCGTCCCCCTCTGTCAGGGTACCGGTGAAGGTTCCGTCATAAATCTTCCCGCAGCCGCAGGACGGGCTGTTTGCTTTCAGAATCGCACCTTCCAGCGCCTCTCCGGTACAGTCCGCTATGGTCCGGCAGGTTCCGAGAGAAAGTGCCGCACCTTTTTCAAAGGCTTCTGTCAGATTCTTTCCCTCTTTATCGACAATCCTTCTTCCCTGCCGCTCGGCCGGCGGACGAGGACACGGCAGCTTGGCCGCGCTTTCCGGACAGACGACCACATACTTTTTCTGCTGGCAGAAATCAATGACTTCCTGACATCGGTTGTTGCCGCCGTTATATTTACAGTTATGCCCCAGCAGGCAGCTGCTTATGATATACATGTTTCTTACTCCTTCAGTTTGACGATGGTGACGCCTTCGCCGCCTTCGTTATATCCGCCCTTGCGGAACGATGCCACATGCTTGTGGCGTTTCAGCAGATTCCGGATGCCATCCTTCAGAATGCCTTCGCCTCTACCGTGAATGATGGTGACTTCCTTCAGACCTGCCATATATGCATCGTCCAGATACTTGTCCACGTTGAAGCAGGCGTCTTCCAGATTCTGTCCCTGTACATTGCAGTTTATGGAGATGGACATGGCTTTCTGCTTGTACATGGAGCCATATCTTCCGCTTCCGCCGGAACCGGTCGGTTTCTTTTTCTTTTTAGTGCCGTCGTTGATCAGCATCAGATCCTTCAGATTGGCACCGATCTTCATGATGCCTACCTGCACCATCAGATCGCCTTTTTCATCCGGCAGGGTCAGGATTTCTCCGTTCTGGTCCAGAGTCAGCAGCTTCACCCGGTCTCCCACCTTCAGATCGGCCGCACTGACCGGATTCTCGTTATTGACCTCCCGTATGGTGCGCCGCTGGGCGTATTCGCTGTCCTTTTCGCGGATCTTTTTCCGGCTTTTCTCAAACCGTTTCGTCCGCTCTCCCAGGCTGTCCAGTTTCGCCAGTTCTTTCAGTTCCTTCTGGACCTCCGCAGCGGTATCCTTTGCATCCCGCATGATAAAGCGGGCTTCCTCCCTGGCTTTCTCCAGAATTTCTTTTTTCTGCTTTTCCAGGGCCGCCTGCTGCTTTTCCAGCTCGGCTTTTAATATCTCCGCCGAAGCCCGCAGGGCAATGGCCTCATCCCGCTCTGCCTCTGCCTTCTTTCGATCTGCCTCAATGGCAGAAATCACATCTTCAAACTCCATGTCGCCCCGCTCGATGAGGGCACCGGCACGCTCGATGATGTCATCCGGAAGGCCCAGCTTCCTGGAAATCTCAAAGGCGTTGGATTTTCCCGGAATGCCGATGGACAGTTTATACGTGGGGCTCAATGTCTCCACATTAAATTCCATGGAAGCGTTTTCCACACCGCTGGTGGAAAGCGCATATTTTTTCAGTTCGTTATAATGGGTGGTGGCGATGGTTGTAGCGCCCTGCCTGCGCAGCCGCTCCAGAATGGCGATGGCCAGCGCTGCGCCTTCCGTCGGATCTGTCCCCGCACCCAGCTCATCCAGAAGCACCAGCGTATCCGATCCGGTTTCTTCCACCACACGGACGATGTTTTTCATGTGGGAAGAAAAGGTGGACAGACTCTGCTCGATGCTCTGTTCATCCCCGATATCGGCGAAAATGTTCTGGAATACAGGAAGCTGACTGGTGGACAGTGCAGGAATATGCAGTCCGCTCTGGGCCATCATGGCCAGCAGTCCCACGGTTTTCAGGGTAACGGTTTTGCCGCCGGTATTGGGCCCCGTCACCACCAGCGTCGAATAGCCGGCGCTGCCGCCTGCGGCAACATGGATTGGCACCACTTTACTCTTATCGATGAGAGGATGCCGTGCCTGTCTCAGATCGATATATCCTTTGTCATTGATGACAGGACATTCTGCCCGCATCATGACGGAAAGCTTTCCCTTGGCGAAGATCACATCCAGCTTCGTCAGAAGCTTCTGATTGTTCCGCAGGTCGTGAAAATGCTCTGCCACATTTCCCGACAGTTCTGCCAGAATCCGCTCGATTTCCGCCTTCTCTGCCAGTTCCAGCTCCCGCAGCTCATTGTTCAGATTCACGATGACCTGCGGCTCGATGAAAAGCGTTGCACCGGTGGATGACTGGTCGTGAATGATACCGCTGAGCTTTCCCCGGTGTTCTGCCTTGACCGGCACCACATAGCGGCCGTCCCGCATGGTCACGATGGCGTCCTGCAGATACGTCTTGTTCTCACTGGACCCGATGATCTGGGACAGCCGGCTTCGGATGGCTTCATTCTGCCGCACGATGTTCCGCCGGATGTCGCGAAGCTGCGGCGATGCACTGTCTGCCATCTCGTCCTCGGATAAAATGCACCGGTCAATGTTGTCAGCGAGCCGCGGAAAGGTGACCAGCACCTCAGCCATGGCCTGCAAAGCAGGCAGTTCCGGCAGATCGCTTTTAAACCAGGTGGCCACGTTTTCGGCCACCCGGATGTTATACAGTACCTGCAGCAGCTGACGCATGGTCAGACTGCCGCCTTTTCTGCAAAAATGCAGGGCAGGGTCAATCTCATAAATCTGCCCCAGGGGTGCAGCCCCCTTATGGATGATGGCCGTCGCCGCTTCGCTGGTCTCTTCCAGCTTCTCGCGGATACGGCGCATATCCGTATACGGCCGGAACCTGCTGATGATCTCCTTCGCCATCTCGCAGCCGGCCTGCTGCCGGAGCATGTCAATGATCTTGTCATACTCCAGCACCTGGATTGTCTTCTTATTCATCCGTTCTCCTGTACTTATCTA
>JBJESY010000404.1:0-5961 GCA_051883035.1 Anaerovoracaceae bacterium
GTCAATAGGTTTTTAGGAATTTATTTTCTTTTTCTTTGAACCCACACTTGCATGCCCGTCACACGCAAAAAAAGACACTGGAGTGTCAAAATCCAGTGTCTTTCATGCGGCCTGACGCCGCGATTCATTTCATTTAATGATTCATGAGATGCAAATCTTATTTTGCAGTTGCTTCTTCCTTACCAAACAGTACCTTGAAGCCATCCACAACCAGGATAACAGCCAGTACCAGGATCGGAATGATGATGACGCACTGCAGACCTTCTACGATGGCAGAACCTTCGCCAGCCATCAGAACCTGAGCGTTCTTGATGAACTTCAGAACCAGAGCGGAACCGGAAGTAATCAGCATGAACACCAGCGGAATGTAGAACATGCTGTTCTTTCTGCCGATCTTCTTGAGGAAGCATGCTGCTGCCAGGAAAGCAGGAACAGCAACCAGCTGATTGCAGGCACCGAACAGAGGCCAGATCTTTACGTATCCGGCAATGGTCAGCAGAGCTGCAGCAGCGATGGTGATGGCAGTTGCAACATACATGTTGCCCAGGATGTTCTTGGAACCATCCTTATTGGTAGCAAACAGTTCCTGGAACAGGAACCGGGCCAGTCTGGTCGCGGTATCCAGAGAAGTCAGAGCGAATGCGGAAGCTGCCAGCAGAAGCACAGTGTGTGCAGTGGTTTCAGGGAAGCCCAGCTTGCCCAGCATAGCGGAGATACCTCCTGCGAATACCTGCGGAGGCGTCATGCCTGCCCAGCTATCCATGGAAGCACTTCCTACAGCGATCAGAGCAATAACTGCCAGTACGCATTCCACCAGCATGGAACCATAACCGATGGCCTTGGCATCGCCTTCATTGTTCAGCTGCTTTGCAGTCGTACCGGAGGAAATCAGGCTGTGGAAGCCGGAAATCGCACCGCAGGCTACCGTTACAAACAGATAAGGGAAGATGGTGCCGCCGGAGGTGCTCCAGCCGTTAAATGCATTCAGCTGCATGGTCGGGTTGGTGAATACAATACCGATGATTGCAGCGATGATCATGAAGTACAGCAGGAAGCTGTTCAGATAGTCTCTCGGCTGCAGCAGGATCCATACCGGTGCCACGGAAGCGATGAAGATGTAGACGAATACTACGATCAGCCATGTGGTCTTCGGCAGATAGATCGGGCATGCGATACCGATAGCGATACATGCGATCAGCAGAGCTACGCCAACTACAGTATTGATTCCCAGGTGGGAAGACTTTCTGTTGAACAGTCCGAAGCAGACTGCCAGAGGGATGAACAGCAGGGAAGCAGTTGCTACGGAACCATTGGCAGGAACCTGATCTCCGTCAGCGTTAAAGCCGGCGAAAGTACCTGCTACGATATCAGCGAATGCAGCAACTACCAGAATCAGAACCAGCCATGCGAAAACGGTAAAGCACATTTTCGTTCTGTGGCTGATGTTGATTTCGATGATTTCACCCAGGGATTTGCCCTTGTGGCGGATGGATGCGAACAGTGCAGAGAAGTCCTGCACGGCACCGAAAAAGATACCGCCGAGCACGATCCACAGCAGTACAGGAACCCAGCCGAATACAGCTGCCTGAATCGGTCCGTTGATCGGGCCGGCGCCTGCGATGGATGAGAAATGATGTCCAAGAAGTACGGCCTTGTTTGCCGGTACATAGTCCACACCGTCTTCCATTTCGTGGGCCGGTGTCGGTTTGTTCGGGTCAATGCCCCATGATTTCGCAAGGTATGAACCATACGTCGCATATGCGATGATGAACACAGCGATGGAAACCAGAAGAAGTACTACGCTACTCATGTTGAAATTTCCTCCTGATTTAAAAAATAAAATATAAAATGTATTATTACGCCATCAGCTTCAGGTAAGCTTTTTTCAATTCCTTTCCCTGCTGATTGGTTGTAACCAGATTGTCCCGGGTGGAAACCAGTACCAGACGCGTTTCCAGGTATCCGCGGAAGTTGAACAGATACGTCTTTCCGAACTTGTATTTCTTCGCAAAACGCATCGTCTCGTCTTCGATCTCTCCGTCGGTGACGACCACCAGCGTCAGGAACGAATACATGTGGTTCTTCGGCGGATATTTCTCTCCTCCGCGCACATACTGCGGTTCCGCGATTTCTTCCAGCGGCCGGATCATCTCCTGCAGCCTTTCCATGGTCAGCGGTCCCTCTTCTTCCTTCCAGTTCCGGATGAAAAGATGTTCCTGGCTGTTGGCTTCCCACAGCTTGGCTTTCTTCACCAGCACGTAACGCGAATTGTCCACGTTGAAGTGACCATACACATCGTAGGACTGACCGCCCAGACGGAGACCATCCTCCAGATCGAAGGTGGAAGTATAGAAATGTTTCAGTTTTTCCACAAAGGATGCCGCCTGCATGTTTCCTCCAGCTTAACAATTTTTTTCATATTTTTTTGTGTTCTGCCACAATGAACTTTTTACACACTATCTAATTTATCACGTTTTCGCCAAAAGTCAATAGAAAAATACAAAAAACCTTGAAATTCAAGGTTTTTCGCTGTTTTTTCCTATTTTTCATCGTTTTCCCGGCAGAGGAAACTGTACAGATGCCGGATATTCATATCCTTCGGAATCCGCGCCCCATGTTTTCCCGGCGGCAGCAGGCTTCTGTGGCAGCCGTGATCCGGTGAGAAAAAGAGGACGGTGTTATGATTTTTCCACTGTTTTTCGATGGCATCGTGGATTTTGCAGAAGGTATCCACGTTCTCTGAAAGCTCCTTCATGGACCGCCTGCCTTCCGGACCGAACCGGTGCATGGCCCAGTCGTAATTTCCGTTATACAGAACGATCAGGTCGTGCCGGTCTTCTTCGATCAGCTCCAGTGCCTTCAGATTGCACAGATGCCTGTCCTCGTAGATGTAATAGTCGATATCCCGTTCTTTGAACAGTTCTGCGATGGAGTCTCCCGCAGTGCAGACGATGGCAACCTTCTTTCCTGCCGCTGCCAGGTCATCGAACAGCGTATTCACTTTCAGCACCGGCTTTTCATACTTCCGGATGCCGTGTTCTTCCGGCGCCATGCCGGAATACATGGATGCGAAACATACCGGTGTCACCGGCGGATACACCGCACTGAGATTTTCCGTCAGATCGGTTCGCGTCATGGCCTCCCGGAAATGGTCAGGATGCTTCTCCATAATCCATTCTCCGATGGCGTCGGGATTATAAACAAAAACCCGGTCACAGTCGATGACTCTCTGCTGCCTCTCGCCGAATTTCAGCTTGGCCATGGTCAGGACTCTCTCTATGGGTTTCACACTGTAATCCGTTGCTCTGGTGGTCTTCAGCCCCAGCAGAGCTTCAATGGTCGGGCGCATGGCTGTCAGATCCAAAGGGTGAAAAGCCGACTGGTTAAAATCCTTTTTCATCATGTACACCTCCGGGTTATAATATTTTGAAAAGTGCCCCTGCGGTGGCAGCAAGGGACCCTGCTACAACAAGTATCTGAAACGGAAGACTTCCCAGCCGTCCGCAAATGGGACTGCTGCCGGTCCGCTTCCTCGCGTGATGATATGCCGCAATGACTCCCACTCCTGTCAGAACCTGTACCAGGCTTGCCAGGCGGGAAAAGCCCACGAAGCTGGTGAGCCCCAGGAGGGCGATAAACAGACATGGGAGCGAGGTAATCAGCCAGCTCTTCCGGTTGCCCATCCCGGTCTGCTCTGCGAATACATCCCGCAGATTCAGCGTATTGGCCCAGAAGGATGTGGCCAGAGCCAGCAGTGAAAACACATAGCCGATGATGCTGACCCAGCCTCCCAGTTTCGCTGAGAGATCCACCAGCGCACCGTTTTCCGTAATGCCGCTGCCCACCGTATATAATGTAATGAATGTGATCACAGCCACCAGCACCAAATTCAGACCGGTTCCGGCAGCAATGGCACCGGCAATCTGTTTCCGGTCACCGTCAAGACCCTTCACCACCTGCGGCACTGACATGACGGCCGACAGGGAGAAGGATACCATGCTGTACAGTGCCATCACATTGGTCCATGCCATCCGGCTGCCTTCGAAGTCCGCTGAGCCGCTTTTCAGTCCTGCTGCCACCAGAATACCGATGACTGCAGCCATGGACAGCACCGCGATTTTTTCACAGATTCCAACCAGTTTCATGCCGAAAAACACCACTGCCGCTGCCGCGCCGTAGAAGACGGTCATGGCCGCCCAGGCAGGCATGTCCAGCCAGGAAACCAGAACCGCACCGCCGCCGGTAATAAAGCCGCTGACATTGACGATTACCGAAAGGCCCAGCAGCACAAATGCACCCCATGTAAGCACCTTTCCGTATTTACCGATAAAAAGGTCATTTTCAAAGCATTTGATAAACTGTGCCCCGCCATTATGCAGGGACAGCTCTGCGATCATGAAATGAAGCAGAAGATTGATCAGATACACTGCTGCCAGAATCCACAGCAGGTCTCCGATGCTGTTTCTCGATGCAATATACGGTACGGACAGGATTCCCGCACCGACACCGTGCCCGATGATCAGGCTGGCTGCTTCGAAAAACGTCAGCTTTGCCTCACTCTTTATTTCCATTGATTCAAAACATTCCTTTCTTCCTGAGATTGCAAATGCTGCTTATGCCGGCAGATCACCCCTCTGGTCCCGATACTGCATGTCCTCTTCTTTCAGAATCGCATAGCCGATGACTTTGCCTTCCTCGTCGGTCATCACCAGAGCATTATATAAATAATCCCCGTATTCCAGCCAGGTGGAGCCGTAATACTGGCCGCCCAGGCCCCAGTTTCCACGGTCGTACTCATCTTCCGTCAGGAAAGCGCCGTCAGCAGTATAATACTTGGCCAGCAGCGAACGGATACCGTTCATTCTGAATTCCGGATCCTCAGAATCCATCCAGATATTGGAGTATCCGCAGATAGAGCCCGGTTCCAGTCCTGCCATACCGTAGTCGATATCGAGAATATACACATCATCATCCGCATAATAGGAATAGTAGAAGCAGTCCTGCGGAATCTCCGGTGCGTCTTTCAGCGCATCGTCGACTTTCCCCTCCACTTCTTTCCAGATTTTTTCTTCATCCAGCTCGAAGCCGTAAATCAGCTCCAGGTCATAGTTTGCCTGGTTCACATTGGTGCAATACTGGTAAGCATAGGCAATCAGCTTCCGGTCCTTGTCGAAGAAGCAGACCAGATTGGTGTTATGCACATACCAGTCCACCCACATTTCGTTTTCCACCATATAGTATTCTTCCTGATCCAGATAGTGGTTTACGCCCTCCAGAACACGCAGATATGCCATTTCTGCGGTCACCTGTTCCATCGGCCGCATATAGAAGCCGGTATAGTAATATGCTGCTTTCTCCCGGACTTCCTCCGGCAGTGCGTTGATATTCAGCAGGAATCCGTTCTGATCCCCCTGCACTTTCATCTGATATACGTCCATCCGGTTCTTTTCTGCAATGCATCCGGATACGCCGTACACTGCAAAAACCAGCACTAGCACCAGCGCAACTGCCGCAACGGCAATCTTCACCGGCTTGACTTCCAGAATAATGCCGTCCTTCAGTTTCCCAAAGAACCCTTTCTGTGCCTCGGATTCATTCACCGCAACAAAATGCACCGCATCGGCTTCCACGAAGCCCACCGCAGCCAGAGCACCTGCCAGGGCCTTCTGGGCCAGATTCAGCGGCATGAGGCAGGACGCCGCGCCCTCCATGAGAACCGCAGCCAGGGCCGGAGCACCGAGAGAGTACATTTTGACCCCACACCTTCGTTCCTCCGCTTCCACCGCCCGTTTCAGCTTTTTGCGTGCCATGGCCAGGCGGCTCTTGATGGTTCCTTCCGGGACTTCTTCGATCTCCGCAATCTGTGCCACCGTCAGATGCTCATAGAAATACAGCAGCACTGCCCGCTTCTGCTCCTCCGGCAGCAGATCAATCACCGCAAAGAGATAGGATTTCACATCT
>JBJESY010000405.1:0-1386 GCA_051883035.1 Anaerovoracaceae bacterium
TTGGCAAACGGTCTTAAGATATCTTCGCAAAACACCACAAAATCCTGGCTTGTCATCACCAGGATATTGTCTACATATGCATTTTTTTCAAAGGCGTCCACGGCCATCTCCAGAATGGTCCTGCCGCGGATCTTCAGAAACTGTTTGGGCAGGGTGCTTCCCATCCGGGTTCCTGCACCTGCCGCCACAATCACTGCTGTTACCGTTTTTCCTTCAAACATTGTCTTACTGTCGAACCTTTCCGAAGATCATACGGCCTGCTGCTGTCTGCAGCACGCTTGTCACATTGATATCCAGGGTCTGCCCGATTTTTTTGCGGCCGTCTTCCACGACGATCATGGTTCCGTCATCCAGATATGCTACAGCCTGGCCGGATTCCTTGCCCTGTTTGATCAGGGTGACCGTCATCACCTCGCCGGGGATCACCATCGGCTTCATGGCATTGGCCAGCTCGTTGATATTGAGCACAGGCACGCCTTTGATGACGGATACCTTGTTCAGATTGAAATCGTTGGTCACCACCTTGCCCTTCATGATCTGCGCCAGCTTCAGCAGCTTCACATCTACCTCCGGAATGTCCTTCAGGGCTTTCTCCGAGTCGGTGTTATAGATTTCGATACCGTAGTCTTCCTGGATTTTGTTCAGAATATCCAGACCGCGGCGTCCCCGGTTTCTCTTCAGCGCATCGGAACTGTCTGCGATATGACGCAGTTCCACCAGCACGAATTCCGGGATCACAATCGGGCCTTCCAGAAAGCCGGTCTTCATAATCTCCACAATTCTGCCGTCAATGATGACGCTGGTGTCCAGAATCTTCGGAACCACGTTGCGCTTCTTGTTATCCTTCATGTTGTAGTCCGCATAAGGATGTTCCTCTGCTGCCGCTGCTGCCCGGGCTGCCAGCCTTCTGGCCGCAATGGATGCAGCGAAAACCTCCGGCAGTTTCTTATTCCCTATCACCAGCCCGATATATCCCAGCAGTGCATAAATGCAGATGGTCAGGGTCAGGTTCAGCATGCCCGGCAGAATTCCTGCGTAGATCTGGGTGATGAGAAAAGCGATGATCAGGCCTGCAATCAGTCCCAGGGTGCCGCCCACCAAATCACTGGCGGATACGGCCTGCAGATCGTTTCCGATGTTGTCTGCCATCTTCTTGCTTTTACGGTTGAGCACCGGTGCCAGTTTATAAAAAATAATACCAAAGATAAGTGCGATGAAAATCTGCAGCCAGAGTTTCTCTCCTGCTGCCAGTGCCTGGCTGCTCTCCGGATCCATTTCAGCATAAATGCGCCACAGCAGATCGGAGGCCCCATAGCCCACCAGAATGCCCACTAACGTAAAAATTCCCTTGAATAATTTTTTCAGCATTTCTTCTCCTCCTTTCCT
>JBJESY010000405.1:1486-5947 GCA_051883035.1 Anaerovoracaceae bacterium
CTAACGTAAAAATTCCCTTGAATAATTTTTTCAGCATTTCTTCTCCTCCTTTCCTATTATTTTATGTATCATACAGATTCTGATTCTTCCGGTTTCTCTGGCCGGGCTGCAGTCAGACGGCCTGTTCAGACGGCCTGTTCAGACGGTCTGTCTGTGCGTCAGACGGCCTCTTCGATGAACTGCCGTGCCTCCTGCAGGTTCATATCGCCTGCCAGAACCAGCTCGCTGATGAGGATCTGCATGGCATTTGCCAGCAGTTTCTTTTCTCCTGCAGCCAGATTCTTTCGCCGGTCGGCGCGGATCAGATTCCGGACCACTTCCGCCACCTGCAAAATTTCTCCGCTGCGGAGTTTTTCCATGTTTTCCCGGTGCCTTCGGTTCCAGTTGGAGGACATCGGGGTGGATTCAGACCGCAGTAAATCTGCCACGTCCTGCAGCGCCTGCCGCGGGACGACGCCTCGAATGCTTGCGGATGCTTCCATGTTTACAGGAATCATCACATTCATATCATTCCCCGGCAGCTGCAGTATATAATATGCCCGTTTCTGCCCGAGAATCTCTTTTTCTTCGATCTCTCGGATTATCCCTGCTCCATGCATCGGGTAAACAATCCGGTCACCTACTGAAAACATGTAACAGTCCCCCATTATGAATCTGTATATATTAACAGTATAAAGAAGGAAAACTGGCATGTCAAGTGAAGTGACCGTGAAAAACCGTGAATTTCTGCGAAAAAACGGTATGCGGCATAATCGTATGCCGCATACCGCAAAGTCGTTATTTACTTTTGAATTTTCGATTGTACGTTTCGATTACACGCCTTTGGTCTCCAGTATCACATGGGAGGTTGCCAGCTGCTCCGGTGTCGGATCGAAATAGATGTAGTTGGTCAGTCCTGTGTAGGTCCAGGTGTTGGTGGTCCGGTTCCATTTGTTGCTGTTCCCCGGAGTCGCATCCACCGTGATCCACCGTCCGTCTACGTAGCATTCTGCCCACCAGTGATCCATTTTCGTAATGCTCGGTTCTGTGGACCAGTTGTTAAAACCGCCGGTGCCTAAACTGATGTGATGTCCGTTGACGATTCTGGTCGGTATTCCCTGCGCTCTTGCCAGTGCAGCCACAGCTGCAGAATAGCCCACACAGGTGGTCGCTACCTTCCCGTTTTCGCTGTTGGCACTCTTTTTCTTATTCCGCATGTTATACAGGTTCCGGTACGGATCCACATACTGCTTCGTGCCGGTGCGGAAGGCAATGTCATCGTAGTAGAAGTTCTCTGCGATGTATTCATAGATCTTCAGCAGCTTCTCATAATCGGATTCTGCACCTTTCGTCACTTTATCCGACACGGTCTTGAAGTAATTCACCTTCTTCGTGGTCACGGAAGCGACTTTTTTCGTGACAGGATCCTTAAAGCAAAGGCTCTTCAGATCACTGAGGTTGGTTTTCTTGAAGTTCTTGGCACTGACCTTGTTAGCCTTCTGATTCTGCGCCAGATTTTCCGCCTGGATCTTTTCGTAGGAAAGGATGGAGAACTGCCCGTTTGCAACGCGGAAGCAGCAGTTTTTGTAAATAACAGGGTTATTTTTTTCTCCGACTTTCTTGGTGATCATCAGGATATAGTCCCCGTTTAATGCGGCTCCGATCTTGTTGCCGTAATTGTTCAGTGAAAAGGAAAACTGATTGTAGTCTCCCATATCGTTCGGATACACTCTTCCGGCCCACTGGCTCTTCTCGGCTCCGACCTTCACCAGACTGTAATTATACTCGGACGCCTTCACTGGAGTTTCCACCTCAACCAGAAGCGAAGTCCCCATCGCCGTCACTTTTACGAAATTATGCTCCAGATTTTCACTGGAAAACAGGCTGTCCACTTCTGCCGGCGTACCTGCATTCTTCACCACGCCCAAAGCCTGGGCAGGAATCATGCATACACACAGCATGATGGACAGGATGATTGCCATGGTCTTTTTCATAATCCAAAAACCTCCTTCTGCGAATGTCTTTTACGAAATGTTTCAGTTACATTAATAATATGAAACAGAGTCTTCCCCGTCAAGCCCTATTTTAATGTTCTGATTGCCTTCAGAGAGTAACCGGTGTAGTACTTCTGGCCATCGATCAGCACATAGCCGCGTACTTTATAGTAGTAGGTCGTGCCTGGTTTCAGGCCCTTGGTATTCACGTAATAGCCTTCACTCTTTCCGCCCTTGGTTTCATAGAACGGCTTCGTGCCGTAGCCGGAATTTCTCTTGGTGGAACGATAAATTTCTACCCCATCAAAATCCATGCTGCCGCCATTCATGTCAGCCCAGGTGATGCGGATGCCCTTTTTTCCGTTCTTCGAAGCCACAATTTTCGACCGGCACACCAGTTCACTCTGCTTCAGCATAGATTTGATTTCTTCCTTCGTCGGTTCCTTCGGTTCTTCCTGTTTCTTCTCGGTCTTGATTTCCACCTTGTCGCCTGTCTTCAGTCCGGTAAGCTCCGTTACTTTGCCCTTGGAAACGCCGTTTACCAGAACATCTGTAATTTCGTAGCCGTCTGCCACCTTGATGGTCAGCTTGTCGCCATAGAAGCTGAGAGTTCCTTCCGTGCCTTCACCAGCGATAACGGTCGGCTTCTGGATGGTTGGAGTGTAGGAGCCGCTGTTACCTGATGTTCCTGAAGACTTCGTGAATGTTGCTGTCGCAACAGCGCTATCAGTCATATCAGCTTTCACTGCAATAGCCTTAACCGTGGTTGAAGCGGAAATTACAAATTCACCTGTATACTTCGTGCTGCCTGTTGTAGGTTCAGTACCGTCAGTAGTGTAGTAAATCTCAGCATCGTTCGTAGCACATGTTATGGTTACTGTTTGAGTGCCTGTGAATGTGCCACCATTCGGGCTGATTGCAGGTGTTGCAACAGTTGCAGGTGCATTGTAGGCTGGAACGATTACCTGCGCTGAAGTGCCAGCCTTATGGGTATTGGTTTCCTTAAAGCGCACATAGTATGTACCTGCTGTCAGATCGGTGGTTTCGGTAGCGGCGCAAACAGTGCCGGCAGGAGTGTTAAAGCTACTATCCGTGCTGTACTCCATTGTTGCATCCGTACCGCTTATTATGCCGTCAGAGCCACCGAGAGTGCTCGGATTATGGCCAGTCAATCCGGTAGGAGCACCAGGTCCATCCGCTTTTTCAATGGTTAAGGTTGCGGTGCTGGTGACGCTTCCCGTCTGGATACTACTGGTCACAGTCACGGTAATGGTGCTGCCGATGTCTGCCTCAACAATCGTATATTTTTCGCGGTTCGTACCAATCGCAGTACTTCCACGCTTCCATTGATAAGAAAGCGTACCAGTGTTGTTGGTAATCCCGGAGGTATTAGCGGTCAACTGTTCGCCGTACTTCGCTGCACCTTCGATGGACACAGACCCGTCTAAAGCAGGCACGTTATAGGCTGCAATCTGTACAGTCTGATAATCTGAAGCAAGCGTTGTACCAGTGGCTTTTATGCGAACATAGTAGGTGCCGTTTACGAGGCTGCCTACTTCCGTTCCGCCGCAGTTTATCCAGTCAGCTGCATCAGACTTCTTATACTCCATTTGGTCGGTTACATTTTGGAGCTTACCATCATTATTGTCGCTTGTTGTACAATCTATTTTGGTTACGCTGGTCGGTGCAACAGCTTTTTCAACGGTAATGGATTGAGGGGCGGAATCCAAAGTTGTCGTTCCATTGCCTTTTTTCACAATCGAGAGAGTGCCAGCTGAAACCCCAGTCAACGCCTTTGAGGTTACCCCGGACAGAGTAAAAGTGCCATCGGAAGCACCGGAGACAACATAACTCCCACCATCCACAAGACCGGAAAGGGTACCTGTATCCGCACCGGTAGCTTCAAAAGTGGCGTTAGGTTTTTCTTCCTGCGTAGCAAGTGTAGGGGGCGTAAGGTTGATTGTCGCATCCGCTGACGGTGTACCATAAACGGTTATTTGTGTACTATCGTCACGACGGACCATTATGCCATTTACAGTAGTAACTGCATAATTTTCGGGGAAATAATAACCGTCCGCTGCTTTATATACGACCGGAGTCATAGCAGTGTTTAAATTTTGCTGTAACGGATTACCAGATTCTACCGTCTTGGTCATGTGGTCTGCAGGTGTGACTGTGACAGTATACGCTACCGAACTTTGAATATCGGAGAAATTGCTTCCATCATATGTGTTTCTCTCGGTGGCGACAGCATACTTAACTGCACCATCATTAACCTGAATTGCACAGATTAACTGATCCGGATAATAATGTCCTGACCAATAGGTCCACAGATAAACGTAATAGAGTGCATTTGTAGATAACGGGATGTCACTTTCCGAGAAATCAAACGAAAAAGAATTTGTTCCATATACCTCATTTATCTCATTTGTAGATTTTATTATTCCGAAAATGCCAGCAGTGCCTCCGTTTTGTCCTCGATCATAAT
>JBJESY010000406.1:0-5933 GCA_051883035.1 Anaerovoracaceae bacterium
CCGAAGGATACGAAGCAGCTTCTGGCCAACTATGCAGGGATCCCGCAAAACATGATCAGTGCGGTGGTCAGTGCCAACGATACGAGAAAGACATACATTGCTGATGCGATTTTGGAAAGAAATCCGGAAACGGTGGGTGTATTCCGTCTGACCATGAAGAGCGGCAGCGATAATTTCCGGGCGTCTGCAATCCAGGGTGTCATGGAGCATCTGAAGGAGAAGGGTGTTTCCATCATTGTGTATGAACCGACTCTGGAGGACGGCAGCGTATTTGACGGAAACACGGTGGTAAATGATCTGGATGTGTTCCGTCAGAAGTCCGATGTGATCCTGGCAAACCGGTATGACAGCTGTCTGGAGGACGTGCTGGATAAGGTATATACCAGAGATCTGTATTTCCGCGATTAGAGAGGGGATGCAGAAGATGAAGATTCAGGTGGCAGGCAGCGGCTATACGGGGATTGCCAACGCAGTGTTTCTGGCGCAGTCCCATGAGGTCCGCCTGGTGAAAACAGAAGAAGTGCCGCAGAGCATGCTGGAGGAAGCGAAGAAATACGGGGTGGATCTGGCATCCATTCTGACAGACCGCTTCGACCCGGAGGGTGCGGATTTTGTCGTGATCTGCATTCCGGTATCTTATGACGGAGAGTTGAATCAGTATGACCTGCGACGGCTGGATGGCTATCTGACGAAAGCCCTGACCGGTTCGGAGGCGGTGGTGATTGTCAGGGCGGATGTGCCGATTGGGTACACGGCCAGAATGAAAGCAAGGTTCGACACAGACAGAATCGTCTGCTGCCCGGATTTTGTCAGGGAGGGAAGAGCGCTGTATGACGCCTTTCATCCGTCCCGCATCATCGTGGGGGATATGTCTGCCCAGGGCGCTGTGGTGGGAGAGCTGCTGCAGCCGGATCCTTCGGTGGAGGTCATTTGCATGCAGTCTGCGGAAGCAGAGTCGGTGAAGTTGTTCGCCAACTGCTATCTGGCCATGCGTGTGGCGTATTTCAACGAACTGGACACCTTTGCGGAAATGCGGGGGATGGATGCGGCGCAGATCATCCGGGGCGTGTCTTCGGACCCGCGGGTGGGAAACCTGTACAACAACCCGTCTTTTGGGTACGGCGGCCGGTATCTGGTGGAAGGCAGCGAGAAGCTGCGGGCGAATTTTGCGGATATTCCGCACAAAATCGTGCACATGGTGGAGGTCTCCAACGAGATTCGAAAGGATCATGTGGCGGAAATGATCATGAAGAGGCAGCCGAAGGTGGTGGGCGTTTATGGGCTTTCCATGAAAACGGGCTCGAAGGATTTCCGGTATTCCACGGTGGAGGGGATCATCATGCGGCTGCAGTCTGCGGGGATCAACACGGTGGTGTATGAGCCGATGATCGACCGGGAGCGATTCCTGTCGGCCAGGGTCATCACGGATCTGGATGCGTTTAAGGCCATGTCGGATGTGATCGTGGCAAACCGGCTGGATGAGAAGCTGGATGATGTGATGGATAAAGTGTACTCCAGGGATTTATTCCGGAGAGATTAGATAGAGGATGAATCGATGCAATCGATGAAGGCGATGGCGGCAATGAAGTCGATAAAGTCGATGGAGTCAATGAAACAGAGGAAGAGGAAACAGTGATGAAACCAAAACTGGTAGTGATGGCCGCGGGGCTGGGAAGCCGATATGGCGGTCTGAAGCAGATGGAAAATATGACGCCGGAGGGAGAGATTATTCTGGACTTCGGCTGCTATGATGCGGTAAAGGCGGGATTCGAGGAGATTATCTTCGTCATTAAGCCGGAGATGGAGGAAATTTTCCGCGAGCGGGTGCTGAAGAGAATGTCCCGGTATGTGAAGTGTTCCTATGTCTTTCAGGTGATGGAGCAGCTGCCGGAGGGGTATGAAATCCCTGCCGGGCGGGAGAAGCCGTGGGGCACCTGTCATGCGGTTATGGCGGCGGCGCCGCTGCTGGACGGCCCGTTTGCGGTGATAAACTCGGATGATTATTACGGTGCGGATGCTTTCCGGAAGGTGTTTGATTTCCTTTCTTCGGATACGGACGAAAATACATATTGCATGGCCGGATATTATGTGGAAAACACGTTGTCGGAGACCGGCACGGTGACCCGGGGTGTGTGCGAGACGGATGCTGCGGGGAATCTGATTGGCATCGACGAAACAAAATCCATCGGCTGGGTTGACCAGGTGGGCGGAGAGATCGGTGTGCTGGCTGAAGGCGCGGCGGATGGCTGCGGCTGCGCGGCGAATGACGGTGCGGCGGATGGCCGCTCGGCGAATGACGGTGCGGCGGATGGCCGTAGCTGCGTGCGCCGGATTCCGAAGGGGACGCCGGTTTCCATGAATTTCTGGGGGTTCAAAACCTCCATGCTGGATTATATGAAGGCGGGCTTCCCGGAATTTCTGGATCGCACGTTTGCCGAAAACCCGATGAAGGGGGAATATCTGCTGCCGGTGGAGGTGGGCAGATATCTGGAAGAGGGGCGCATCCGGGTGAAGGTGCTGGAAGCGGTGGACAAGTGGTACGGCGTGACGTATAAGGAGGACAAGGCCAAGGTGGAGGAAGCCTTCGCTCGGATGAAGGCGGAGGGCAAGTATCCGCCGGTGCTGTGGCCGGAGGAGTGTCCCAGGCGTCTGAAGACCAATCTGGTGTTCGGGACGGCGGGGCTGCGGGGCGTCATGAAGCCGGGCCCGGACGGGATGAATGAGGATGCGGTGCAGATCGCTTCGGCGGGGCTGGCGGCATGGCTGAAGGAGGCCGGAGATGGGGCTGGAAAGGTCAGCCCGGAAGCTGAACATGAGGCTGGAAAGGTCGGATCAGAAGTCGGACATGCGGCTGGAAAGGTCGAAAATATGGCTGGAACGGTCGAACAGGAAGCCGGAGATATGGCCGGAAAGGTCAGCCCGGAAGCTGAACATGAGGCTGGAACGGTCGGCCGCGTCCCGTCCTGCGTGATCGCCTACGATACGAGAAACAATTCCGAACGCTTCGCACGGGCTGCGGCTGGTGTGCTCCTGGCAGCCGGCGTGAAGGTATACCTGTTTGCGGAATACACGCCGGTGCCGGTGCTGAGTTTCGCCGTGCGGCATCTGGGCTGCGACTGCGGCATCGTCATCACTGCCAGCCACAACCGAAAGGAATACAACGGATACAAGGTATATAACCGGACCGGCGGGCAGATTCTGGATGAAGAGGCAGATGCCATTCTCCGGCACATTCAGGCGGTGTCCGGGCAGGATTCGATTCCGGTTTCTGCAGAAGAGCCGGTCATGATCGGAAGCCAGGTGTACGATGCATATATGGAAGCGCTGAAGGCGTCGTCCGGTCCGGTGCACACCGGGGCCAGAATCGTCTATACACCGCTGAATGGGTCGGGCCGCCGCTTCGTGGAGGAAGCGCTGGCAAATTATGATGTGACACCGGTGGAAGAGCAGCTTCCGGCAGACGGCAATTTCCCGACCTGTCCATATCCGAACCCGGAAAAGGAAGAGGTTTATGAGATCGCGCGGACCTATGCGGAAAAGCAGCACGCGGATCTGATCATCGCCACGGATCCGGACTGTGACAGAATGGGCATGATGGTTCGCCACGACGGCGGGTACAGACTCCTCAGCGGCAACGAGATCGGGGTGCTGATGCTCCAGTATTTATGCGACACCCGCGCAGACCGGGAGGGCCGCGTGGTGGTCACTTCCATGGTCAGCACGCCGATGGTGGACCGGGTGGCGGAAAGTTTCGGCTTATCCGTGATCCGGACCCATGTGGGATTCAAATACATTGGCGACAAAATGGAATCGCTGGGTGACCGGTTCTTTTTCGGTTTCGAGGAGAGCAACGGTTATCTGGGCGGTACCTATGCCAGAGACAAGGACGGTGTCTATGCAGCCCGGACTGCGGCCGCCATGGCAGGCTACTACAAGGCAAAGGGCATGGACCTGGTGGAGGTTCTGGAATACATTCACGAGAAACTGGGCATGGTAATGGATGAAACCATTTCACTGGAGGTTTCGGACCAGAAGGAAAAGGACCGGATCATGGCTTCCATCCGCTCGGCAGAGCTGCCTGGCGCGGAGGCAACCACCGACTATTCCGATCCTGTGACGGCGGCCGATGAGGGCCTTCCGACGGCAGATGTGGTTGTGACACGCTTCCGCGATGGAGCACGGCTGATTGTGCGGCCTTCCGGAACGGAGCCGAAGATCAAGCTCTATATCTCCGCGGCGGATGCCGGACGGATCCGGGACATTGAAACAGCATTTCACGAAACAGCATTTCACGAAACAGTGGGGCAATCTACATGAAAACAGATCTTTCAGGACTTGGAATAGAAATTGAAAAAGAGCAGGAACTGATGGAAAGCGCGCGGAAGTGGCATGCATGCCTGCGTTCGGACCGGGAGGATTATCTCGGCCACGAATACACGGGCTGGGTAAAGCTTCCGGAAAACTTTGACCGGAGCCTGCTGGACGAAATCAAAGCGACAGCCGAGGAAATCCGGGAAAAATGTACTTTGTTCATTGTCATCGGGATCGGCGGGTCTTTTCTGGGTGCCAAGGCCGTCATCGACGCCCTGAACAAAAACCGCGAGGGCTATCCTGAGGTGGTTTTCGCGGGGTTTAATATGAGCGCGGCGTACATGGAGCGGCTGGTGAAGCGGGTTGCGACGGAATCGGTCTGCGTCTGCGTGATCTCCAAGTCGGGGCGTACCGTGGAGCCTCTCCTGACGTATTCCATTTTAAAGGACAAGATGTTCGCAAAATATGGCTACCGGGAGGCGCGGCGCCGGATCTACGTCATTACGGATGCGAAGAAGGGCGACCTCTGCCCGGATGCCTTCGAGAACCAGTTCAAAACCTTCGTAATCCCCGACGATGTGGGCGGTCGTTATTCGGTGCTGACGCCGGTGGGCCTGCTGCCCATCGCCTGTGCCGGTCATGATATCGACGCCCTGCTGCAGGGTGCGGCGGACATGGCCAGGGATCCGGGCTGGGAGGATGGACGGCTGCTGGAGTATTCCGTGTGCCGGATCGCTCTCCAGAGACAAGGGAAAAAACTGGAGATCTTTGAGTATTTTGAGAATAATTTAAGATACTTCGGGGAATGGCTAAAGCAGCTGTTTGGCGAGACCGAGGGAAAAGAGGGCAAGGGCGCATACCCGGCCTGTCTCAGCTTTTCGCGGGACCTGCACTCCATCGGGCAGTTCCTGCAGCAGGGCAGCCAGATCTTTTATGAGACCATGATCACCCTGAAGAATTTCCGCCGGGATTTCGAGATCCCGTGGTATGCGGGCTATCCGTACGCCGGCAAAACCCTGGAGCAGATCAACAACTGCGCGGAGCAGGGCGTGATCCTGGCGCACAAGAAGGGCGGCATCCCGATTTCCACTTTCGAGATCGAGGAGGCGGATGAGTACAACATGGGGCAGCTGATCTACTTTTTTGAGATGTCGGCGGCCATTTCTGCGTACAATCTGGGGCTGAATCCCTTCGATCAGCCGGGCGTGGAAAACTACAAGCATGAAATGATGAAGCTGGTGGAAGAACTGGAATGATGAAGCTGGTGGAAGAACAGGAATGATGAAGCTGGTGGAAGCGCAGAAATGATGAAGCTGGTGGAAGAACTGGAATGAGAAAAACGAAAAAGGTGCTCCTGGTGCTGGCATGCCTGATGCTTGCCTTCATCTGGGGGCACTCTCTGATGAGTGTGGAGCAGTCCGGGGCCGAGTCGCTTCGAGTCGTGGAACTGCTGAAAAGTCTGGTCAGCCGTGTCTGCGGGCTGCTGGGAATCGGCGGTGCGGTGGAGGTGGTCTGGATCACGGATCACCTGGTGCGAAAGACGGCCCATTTCGTGGAGTTCGCGGTGATGGGCGGACTGTTCGGACTGGTGATGGGCGCTGGAAGCGAGAAACCCGGTGAGC
>JBJESY010000407.1:0-5924 GCA_051883035.1 Anaerovoracaceae bacterium
AGAAAAAGGCTTCAATATCGCCGCCGTAGATGCTGATACAGTCATTGCAGTCCTGATAGGCATCATTGTAATGCCCCAGTTCATAGTAAGCATTTGCACGGATCCGGTATGGAAGATGGAAACTCTCATCCAGCTGGATGGACTGCGAGGCGGCATCAATGGCTTCTTCGTATTGTTTCATTTCATAGTGGAGCTCAGCCTTGCGGCAGAAGACCATGTTCTGATTGGGGTAATCGATGGAAGCATTGGTAACCACCATCAGCGCATCCTCACACTTCCCCAGACTTTCCAGGGGCAGGGAGCGCATAACCATGGTGCGGCAGAGATTGGCGCCGATATTCGCTTTCTCTTCCTCGTTTGCTGTGAGTTCCAGCAGCTGACGAAGACTGTTTTCTGCCAGAAGAAAGTTTCCGGCGGCTTCCTCGAACTGATCCATGTTCAGCTGTGCGGTAGCAAGGAAATGATGACGTTCGGCTTCTTCTTTTCTGTCTTCTGCGGTGAAGCCTGACAAAATCTCTGCTGCCGGCTGGTAGTCTCCTGCGTCGATAAAGATGACGGCAAGCTTGATTTTTTCTTCCGGGGAGGCTTCGCCGTCCGCCAGCTTTTCAAGAAGCGTTTCCTTCTGGCTGGTCTGGATTTGTTCTTCCAGTGCTTTTCCCCTCGGACTGTAGCGGTCGAAGGCCAGCACCTCACCGACCCATTTTTCGGCTTCGTCATAATCTTTCAGACCCAGACAGGCCTCAGCCAGTCCGATTCGTGCCCAGTGGGAATCGGCGTGAGCATCCAGCGCTTTTTCGAATCGTTCTTTCGCACCGCAGCAGTTTTCCTGCTCCAGCAGGACTTCTCCTGCCATGCAGCAGACTGCCGGGCTGCAGTCAAAGGCAGGGTATACCGCTTCCATAGTAGCGGCAGCCAGATTCGTTTCTCCTTTTGCCAGGTAGAGCTTGGCCTTTTCCACAGCCAGATACGGATGATCAATCTGCAGGGCTTCCATCTGCGAAACGGTTTCCCACGCAGTCTCCTGTTCATCGCGATTTACCTGTCCGGTCAGAGTGTAGTACAGATTGATATATGTATCATATTCCGCATCCGGTGCACCTTCAAACAGGTTGTAATCAAAACCGCCGCTTCCCCGCTGAAGAGGGTTCAGCAGGATCGCTTCCACGAAGTCTTTCGGATAGCGGGCAAAGAGACGTTCTCTGTCACCATCAAAATCAAAAACTTCATTCATGGCACAGATGGCACTGTCCGGAAGGAACCACCATTCCATCAGCATCTTGAGCAGTGCATCTTCTGCATCTGCCGCGGTGTCGATGCGGGTGCAGACAGGGTTCGCCAGAAGTGCAGCCCAGTTTTCCGGCCGGATTCTGCGGCTGAAATCCAGATAAAGTGCCTGCAGATTCTTCGTCCAGCGCCAGGCGGGATGATCTTCCGGCAGCAGATCTCCGTGAAGTGCAATGTAGGACGGGTTCTGCATATCACTGCCGTTTCCGGCGCTGCAATCTGCTTCCGGCTCTGTTCCGCCGTTTCGTGCATAGTCCATGGCCTCCTCATAAGCCTGCCGCAGGGCCATGAATTCCTCCGGCTTGTCCTCCGGATTGGTTTCTGCCAGAAGGTTCCGGTATGCTTTTTTTATGGCTGTGGTGTCATCTGTCGGCAGGATGCCGAGAATTTCCCAATTGGTCATGTTTTCCCCTCGCTTTGCAATGAAAAAATCTACTTTCATTTTACCATATATTTTGTGTCTCGTGTGGGTTGAAGGTGGAATTTTCCGCAAAAATGTGGTACCATATATAAAATAAGAAAGAATGCGACGTCCAGCGTAAGCCGGGCGAAAAGATTTTGCGAAGAAATCGCAGGGGGAAAAGGGGAACGCATGTCACAGGGAAATTTTCACGAAAAAATTCAGGACAAGCTCCAGGACGCCATACAACTCAGTGACGAAAATGTGCTGCGTCTGGAAAAGGGAAAACGGGGACTGCTGAATGTGCTCTTTGGCCGTACCACCGTAATCCTGCTCATGATGCTGGTTCAGATCGGTATTGTTGTGGCCGGATACCAGTGGCTGGAGCAGTATATGACATATTTCTACATCTTCAGCACCATGGTGGCGCTGTGTGTGGGACTTCATATACTGAACAAGGCGGGGGATCCGACGGTGAAACTGACCTGGATGATTATCGTCATGGCCATGCCGGTGTTTGGCGGCGCGCTGTATCTGTGGATCCAGAACGACATCGGTCACCGGCTTTTGCATAAGCGGCTGGATACGATCATCAATTCTACGAAGGAGTATCTGAATACGGATCCGGATGTGTCGGAGAAACTCCGGGAAGAGGAGCCGGAGCTTTATGCACTGTCTGTCTATATGGACGCCTTCGGCGGGTATCCGGTGTATGAGGGCTGCAGGGTGAAGTACTTCCCCCAGGGAGAGGATAAATTTGAGGATCTGCTCATCGAGCTGGAAAAAGCAAGAGAGTTTATCTTTCTGGAGTATTTCATCGTGGATGAAGGATATATGTGGGGCAGGGTTCTGGAAATCCTCAGCCGGAAGGTGCAGGAGGGTGTGGAAGTGCGCGTCATGTATGACGGAACCTGTGCGTTATATAAACTTCCGTACAATTATCCGAAAAAGCTGCAGGCTCTGGGGATCAAATGTAAAATGTTTGCGCCGATCCGCCCTGCCGTGTCTACCCACTATAACAACCGGGACCACAGGAAGATCCTGGTCATTGACGGACAGACCGCTTATACGGGCGGTGTCAATCTGGCAGATGAATATATCAACCGACGGACGCTCTACGGCCACTGGAAGGATACTGCGGTGAAGGTGGAGGGAGAAGCGGTGAAAAGCTTTACCCTCATGTTCCTGCAGATGTGGAATGTGGACGAGCGTGTGGAGCAATATGACAAGTATCTGAACCGGGACTACCGGGTTCTGCCGCTGCAGAAGGGCTATGTGCTGCCTTATGGCGACAGTCCGGTGGATAACGAACGGGTCGGGGAAATGGTCTATGAGAATATCCTCAACCGGGCAGAGCGGTACGTTCACATCATGACGCCGTATCTGATCCTAGATAATGAAATGATTACGGCACTGACCTTTGCGGCCAAGCGCGGCGTGGAGGTGCAGATCATTCTGCCTCATATTCCGGATAAGGAGTATGCCTTTGCTCTGGCGAAGACATACTATAAGCAGCTGATGGCGGCGGGGGTGGAAATCTATGAGTATCTGCAGGGATTCGTCCATGCGAAGGTATTTACTTCCGATAATAAGAAGGCTGTCGTGGGAACCATCAATCTGGATTATCGCAGTCTGTACCACCATTTCGAATGCGGCATGTATATGCAGGACGTAGAGGAAATCGATGCCATTGAGCGTGATTTTCGTATGACCCGCAGCAAGTGCAAGAAGATGACAGTGGAAGATCTGCGGAAGGAGAAAGTGACGCGCCGTCTGATGGGCCTGCTGCTGAAGGTGGTGGCACCGCTGATGTAGCCGTTGCGGTAAAGGATGAAAATCCGAGTTTAGGGAAGAAATGTTCCCGGACCCGGATTTTTTTCTTTCTGCATGCCCAATATGTGACAATTGGGTGAAATCTGTGTTATAAATCCGTGATGAATCCATTTTAATCCGTATTAGCAACATTTAACACATTTTTAACGATGAAATGGAAACAGAATGAATACTTTGAAACGATTGAAAAACAGCCATGGTTCTATAAATTACCTTTATGGCATAAAAATTGCTATAATAATTAATACCTTATACGCGAAGACGCTGTGATGTCACGACAAATGGTTATGACATATCTGACTGATACGGCAGAACGCTATGAAAGAGGGTTAGTAAACTCTTGAAAATGTAGAGGAGGAAAAAAATGAAAAAGAAGATTTTTGCATGCTTCATGGCAATGATGCTCATAATGAGCCTTTTCACTGCATGTGGAGGAAGCGGTGGCAGCGCAGAAGGAACAACAGAATATCGTTCTCTGTATTCTTCCGATGTATCCACTTTGAACTATCTGAATACTACATATACTGCTGATATGGCAATTCCTGCAAACACAGAGGAATGGCTGATCCAGTATGATTCCTTAGGAAATGTACAGCCTGCGCTGGCAGAGTCCTGGACCACTTCTGAAGATGGCCTGGTTTGGACATTCACTCTCCGTGATGCCAAATGGTATGACTACAAGGGCGAAGAAGTTGGCACCGTAACGGCACAGGACTTCGTAAATGCAGCAGAATACGCACTGAAGTATGATGTAGCCGCATCTTACATGTTCCCGGCAGCAAAGATTAAGAACAGCTGGGTTGGCTACGAGGCACTGATCAGCGGCGAAGTTCCTTGGGAAGAAGTCGGCATTAAGGCAATTGATGATAAGACTCTGGAATTCACGCTGGAAGCCCCGGCTCCATACTTCCTGTCCTGTCTGACCTATGGCTGTTTCGCACCGGCTCCGACCGGAATCCTGAACCAGTTTGGAGACTGGGACAATCGTGCAAGCTGGACCGTAGATGACTGGAATGCATTCTCCGAAGCGCTGGACGGCGTTTCCTACGACCAGATGTGGTACTGCGGCGCTTACTACCTGAGTGAATACAGTGCCGGTGAAAAATATGTTCTGAAGAAGAACCCGAACTACTTCGAAGCAGATCAGGTTTACATTGATACTCTGACCAATATCTATAATGCAGAAGCAGCTACACTTTCCGGTGAAATGTTCCAGAGAGGCGAAGTAGAAAGCGCATCCCTCTCCAGCACACAGGCAAAGAGCTGGTCTGAAAATGACGCTACCAAGGATCTGTATGCACCGATCCGCGTTCTTCCGGACTACAGTTATTTCTGGTGCTTCAACTTCGATCCGCAGTTTGACGCAGAATATGAACCGGACAACTGGGCAATCGCTGTAAACAACGAAAACTTCAGACAGTCCATCATGCACGGCATCAACAGAATCGGCGTCATCAAGATTTCCGACGAGCTGAATGCAGAAACTCTGCTGCAGAACACGATTACTCCGGCGAACTTCGTAGCTGCCGGTGGTACAGATTATGTGAACCAGCCGATTTTCCGTGAACTGGCTGTAAGCGAAGGTCCGGATATTTACTTCAATGAAGACCTGGCAAAGGAATACAGAGATAAGGCGAAGAAGGAACTGGAAGCTGCCGGTGCAACCTTCCCTGTCAAGATTCTGATGCGTTATCTGCCATCCTCTTCTGACTGGGCTTCCGAATGTACTTATATGGAAAAACAGCTGGAAGAACTGTTAGGCTCTGACTACATTGACATTATCGTAGATCAGGGTCCGGAGCAGGACTTCCTGAGCAGCGTAAGACGTTGCGGAAACTATGCGCTGTTAAAGTGTAACTACGGATGTGACTATGCGGACCCTCTGACTTATGCAGATCCGTTCTGTGAAGGCAACAACTACAACTTCATGGATACCAGCACAGCACCTGAAACCAAGGCTGTTATGGATGAATACTATGCAGCAGTTGCAAAGGCGGATGCCATTACAGATCCGGAGAAGAGAGCAGAACGTTATGCTGCATTTGCAGAAGCAGAAGCAATCCTGATTAAACATGCAGTTGTTGTTCCTCTGGGACTGTCCGGCGGATATCAGGCAACCAAACTGAATCCATTTGAAAGTCAGTATGCACCGTTTGGCGTATCCACGCTGCGTTACAAAGGACAGCACATCTTAGAAACTGCAATGAATACTGAAATGTTCAATTCCGAACTGGCGAAGTGGGAAGAAGCAAGAGCAAATGCTGCACAGTAGTTCCCATATTGCATGAAGCATAAATTTTCATAAGAAATTTGAGGTACAGCCGGAGTCCCTCCGGCTGTACGAATTTATAGGAAATAGGCTCTCGGAATCTTGAGCTTGATGAGCGGAACTCATCGGTCATATGAA
>JBJESY010000408.1:0-5913 GCA_051883035.1 Anaerovoracaceae bacterium
CGATGCCGGTTTTCCATGCAGTCCCGCGCCAGATAGCTTCCGAGAATCTGCAGATACCCCATCTGCAGCCCTGCAGCCAGGAGAACGATACCCACCGCCGGATTCTTTCCCGGAAACAGGCAGAGCAAACCGCCCAGAAGCAGGAACACGGCGAGGAATCCTGCTGTCTTCAGCGGCAGGGTGGAAAAGGCCAGAATACCGTCTGCCGCATACCGGAAGAGACGACGAATGCTCCACTTGCTGACACCCTCCGTTCGCTCCACATTTTCATAAGGGATCCAGCAGGTACGGAATCCCACGAAACTGAAAATGCCTTTCATATATCGATTCTGCTCCTTCATCGAAAGAATTGCATCAGCCACCGTCCGCTTCATCATGCGGAAATCTCCACAGCCGCTTTCCGTTTTCATTCCGGTCAGCCCCCTGTAAACACGATAAAACATCTCAGACAGAGTTTTTCGAATCACGCCGTCCCCTTCTCTCCCCTGCCGTTTTCCTCCGCAGCAGTCATACCCTTCCTCTGTAATCATGCGATACATTTCCGGAAGCAGCGCCGGCGGATGCTGCAGATCTGCATCCATGATCACGCACAAATCCCCTTCTGCCTCCTGCAGACCTGCATACATGGCCGCTTCCTTTCCGAAATTCCGTGAAAATATCACATAGCGCACCAGGCTGTTTTCCTCTGCAAGCTTCCGCAGCACCTCCGCTGTCCCGTCACTGCTTCCATCATCAACGAACAGGATTTCATACGAAAACTCCCGCTTCTTCCGTTTCTCTTCCATCGTCATCTGCTCCAGCACTCTGCCGGTTTCCTGCAGGAAATGACCTGCCGCAGCCTCTTCATTATAACACGGAACAATTACACTCAGCTTACTCATGACCCGCCTCCCGAAAAACACCAACTTTGCATACCACATAATTCAGTACGACCGTTACAACGCTTACCAGAATCTTCGCAAAAAATTCTGCCATGCCGACCCCCTGTATGAGCAGCACCAGAAGCATGTTTTCTGCTGCCAGGGTTGCCAGTCTCACCGCTGTGAAAGCGGCAAACTCTTTTTTCCAGTTTCCCCGGGACTGAAATACAAACTGCCGGTTCGCCCAGAACGCAAACACCACGGCACCGCACCATGCCAGGCTGTTGGCAATCAGATAATGCACTCCGATGCAGAGCAATACTGCATAGATAACATAGTTGACTGCAGTCGTCGCACCCCCTGTGAAGATATACCGAATCAATTCCGTCCAGTTTCGTTTCATTTTCTACCCTTCTTTCTTCTCAAAATCCATTCGCCGGATTTTATCGCAATCCAGGCTGCAGTACCGGCAAGGCTGACTGCCAGACCCTCCCGGAAGCCCGGCGCTTCATACCGGACCTCTATGTGATGAAACCCTGCAGACAACTTTGTACCGACAAAGGCGGTGTTGACTTTTTGTACTTCCAGCGGATTTCCGTCTGCCAGGATCTCATATCCCTCTCTATAGGGAAACGAGGTCACAAGCCAGCCGTCTTTTTTCATTGCAACGGTTCCGCAAAACATGGTTCTGCCATCCGGCGCATACGTTTCCGGTGCTGCAGAGGTAATGTCATACTTCTCCGCAATCTGTTTTTTCAGTTCCTCCCAGTCCATGGTCTGTATCTTTATGCCGCTGACGGAATATCTGCCGCCGCATTCTGTCACTTTCGGCATGTTTCCCGGTTCTTTCGCCAGAATGAACTGGAAGTGAGAATTTCCATTGGGATATGGCGCATTGGAGCCGGAGAGTTTGTTCTTTATGTTCCCAATGGAAATGACGACTTCTTTTCCGTCTTTCTGCTCCACATCCATCTGGATTCGCAGTATTTCTCCATCCTTCTCCGATACCATATTCTCCTCCGCCGTTTTCCACGGAAAAATCTGCAGAAAGCTTTCCGGTTCGTTTTTCTCTGCAAGAGGTGCTGATGTTCCATAGCAGACCGGAAGCACCTCCGGATTCTCTGCAAGTACTTTCCCGTTCTGTTCAGCCATGACCCGGTAGCCTGCAGGTACCTGATACTTTTCCGTCACCAGATACCGCACGCCCATGAACCAGAGAAACACCGGATTTTCAGCGGGAAGAAGCGCAACCCGGTTCTGAATGGAAATTGGATTTCCGATCCCATCATAGTAGAAACGGCTGTACAAACTGCTGGATACGGAGGAATACATTGCTGTTCTGCCCAGAAGCTGCAGCCGGCTTCCCTCACTCCGGGAAACCGGCAGATTACAGTTTACCAGGCTGTCGGAAAGGATCTCCATGCGATAACATGCGGCATCCTCCGGACTGATACAGGTTTCCAGCTGCTGCAGCACCGCAGGGTTCTGCCGGTCATCATCTGCGGAAATCCAGTTTTCACTGCAGTTTACCAGCAGACTGACCAGAACCGCCGGAATCAGAATCAGCGGCAGCAGTCTTCTTCGCCTGCTTTCCTCCAATCGGAATGCTTTCATCTGCTGACAGCAGATCAAAACAATGAGAGGTACCAGCGGAATCAGAATTTTGGGCCGGGCATACAGAAATCCGTTCAGAACCAGCCAGACGGCAGGGATCATCAGACAGGACAGTACGGCTGCTGCCAGAAACCGGAGCTTGTCCCGCCTGCGTACCAGCGCCGACACAAGGCACAGCAGTGCGAAGCAGGTCATGCCGCATCCATAGGGCTGGTACAGTAGACTTTTGAATGTGACATCCACCGGCTGCAGCGGAATCTGCCGGAAGCTTCCGGCATCCTTCGATCCGGCCAGAATGTCCAGCGCGGCAGGAAGCAGCAGGACCCCAGCCATGGCCGCGGCAAGCACCGCGGCCAGAAGTCCCTGCATCACTGTCTTCCTCAGCAGAGCTGCATTGTTTTCACTTCTGCTTTCTTTCCAATCTGCCAGCCGGTATGCTGCGTACATCCCGCAGACCAGAAGGCAGACCGGCAGGTAATAAAAGCTGTGCAGGGCGATCATCAGCAGAGAAACGGTCAGCAGGCTGTTTCCTTTCTGCAGGACGATACGGTCCACGCCCATAAGCGCCAGCAGAAGAAACGGCATATAATTGACAAACATGATCTGATGATGGGCGTGAAAAAAGCAGGCCGCAGAAACCAGAAGCAGCACGCCGCAGAAGGAAAGCCGGGAGGACAGATTTTGGGAAGTAAGCCAGAAAAAGCAGATCCCTCCGCTGGCCAGAACCTCCAGAATGCTGTACCCGGCAATCACATATTTCATTTCCACCTGCGGAATCAGACAGGACAGCACCACATCCGGCCGGAGAAATCCGTAATAGGCGAAGTCATAGAGATTGCTTCCTCCCCCCGCCGGGACGAACTGGGGAAATATAGTCCCCTGCTCCAGCATGGTCTGGCGAAGCAGTTCTGCCGCCCCCACATGCTGACTGTACCAGTCCCCTTCCGAGCCGAAAAAGGAACCGCTGCAGACCGCCGGAAGAAGCAGCAGAAACAGGGTCAGCAGTTCCAGTCCTCCCAGCCATAGCAGAGCGTTTCTGTCTGCCGGCTTTTTTTCAGCGTTTACCATTAAACTCTTCATGTTTTGCTCCGATCCGTTTTTCCTCTCGGGAAGGAAAGCTGGACACGAAACTGATCGCAGTCAATCTGAATATCGAAGCTTCCGCCAAGCGCTCCGGTGTATGTGCTGACGATGGCCAGCCCCAGTCCGTTTCCTTCCGTACTGCGTGCCTTGTCACCCCGTGCGAATCGTTCCACGATATCCTCCTTCGTGAAATCCATGCGGTAGCCGGACGTATTGGTGATCTCCAGCCAGATTCTGTCCTCTGCGGCGGTGTCAGCTGCCTCGACCCAGGTTTTTATGAAAGCTCTGGTTCCGCTCGCTGCATATTTCAGCACATTCTCGATCAGATTCTGGCAGATCCGGTACAGATGGACATGATCGCTGACCATATGGGTATCCTCCGCAGTCATCCATTTCACGAATTCCAGTCTGCTGCTGCGGATCGGATCCTCCATGTCTGCCAGAATCTGCTCCAGGAGCATATTCAGTTCCACTGTTTCCATCGTAAGCTGCACGTTGCCGCTGCTTGCCTTGGCCAGACTGAACAGGCTCTCGATCATACTTTTCAGTTTCTCTGCCTTGTCGGAAATGACATCCACATAATCCCGGCTCACCGGATCCAGATCTTCTTTTTTCAGCAGTTCAATATATCCCACCATAGAAGTCAGGGGCGTCTTCAGGTCGTGGGACACATTGGAAATCAGATCCACCTTCAGCCGTTCGCTCCTGGCTGCCTTTTCGATGCTTTCCCGTTCCAGCTGCACCGCCTCTTCCAGGCGCTGCCGGCTGACTTCCATCATCCCGTCTGCAACCTGATCCAGCAGTCTCTGCAGAAACCGGAATGCGCACACCTGACAGAGGCCATACTGCAGGAGCACTGTAAACAGAAACAGGTATCCGATCGACAGGTTCAGAAAACGGTAATAGGCTGTGTTGCTGGTCAGAAGATACAGGAAGAACAGCACTGCAATGAAAAACGCAAGCCCAAAGACCAGGGCAAGTTCTTTCTGCAGGTGCTGCCGCATCCCTTTCCACCGCGCATAGTCTTCCGTTCCGCCGGAACCATCCGGATGCCACTGCCCATAAGCCCGGTTCAGGCCGAATGCAAACAATCCCCACAGTCCTCTTCCCAGAAACCCATTGGCGATCAGACCAAAGAACCACACTGTCCGGGTGGAGGTCCAGTAAGCCTCCCAGAAGAGCGCCACCAGAAGCAGTATTCCCAGTGTCACACAGATGCCTGCCAGTATCAGCTGCCGATGTTCCTTCGCCCATGCCAATCCGCGCCTAACTGTATTTTTCCATTTTGTAACCAATGCCCCACACCACCTTTAAGTATTTTGGATTTTTTGCGTCGATTTCTATTTTTTCCCGGATATGCCGGATATGAACCATAACGGTGTTCTCCACCGCGTAATCCGCTTCCTCCTTCCAGACCAGTGTGTAGATCTGCTCTGCCGGAAAAACCTGTCCCGGATGCTCCATAAGAAGTTCCAGAATCTTATATTCTGTGGCTGTGAGATGCTGCTCCCTGCCATCCGCCACAACAAGCCTCCGTTTTCGGTCAAGTACCAGTCCGCCGTTAACCAGTGTATCTGCATCTTCTTTTGGACCGCTGCCTCCCCAGGCATGATAGCGCCGCAGCTGCGCCTTCACCCGTGCAATGAGTTCCGCCGGATGATACGGTTTGCTGATATAGTCATCCGCTCCCAGCATCAGGCCGGATACCTTGTCACTCTCTTCGGTTTTCGCAGACAGGATAATGGCTGGAATTTTACACCGCTCCCGGATCTTCATCAGTGCGGACAGCCCGTTCAGCCGCGGCATCATTACATCCAGCAGGATCAGATCCACCGGACTTTTTTCCAGAACATCCAAAGCTTCCATTCCGTCATACGCCGTCAGAATCTCATATCCCTCATAAGCCAGCAGCTTTCCCAGAGAATCCACAATCTCCCGGTTATCGTCCACAATCAGTATTTTTTCCTTTTCCATGGTTCCGTCCTTTCATTTCTTCTATATCTGTATCTTAACGAATCTTGCGAAAAAAAAGCATCAGAAAATTCTTAATTCTTTCTTAAAAAAAGAAAAAGGCACAGTTTTTACGCTGTGCCATTCATACGGAAACAGTATCTTCCCTCGTTCGTTTTATTCTTCTGCTGCCAGTTCGCTGCGCATCCGTGCCAGGCTCCGCACCAGGCGGTTCAGGTCGTTGATGCGGCGCACCACTGTATATGCATTTTCCTCCCGGTACATGAAGATGGTGTTCAGCGTCCGGGACAGGTCTTCGCACAACCTTTCGGTCTGCTGGAGGAACACCGCCTGATCCAGGTCGCTGCCCACTGCCTTTTCATCCAGCTCCACCTCCGGCAGGTCA
>JBJESY010000409.1:0-5890 GCA_051883035.1 Anaerovoracaceae bacterium
TGCCGGATTTCACGCTGACAGTTTCGATGGCAGGAACCAGTTCTTTCGCATGTTCACATAATTCTGCGTCACCGCTGAGGAAGACTGCAGGTACGCCGTAATGGGCTGCCACATAAGTGTTCATGTCAAATTCAGCAGCGTCTTTTCCGTTGATTTTCACATAGTTGTTCTGGGTGTTCATGGTGTGGGACAGTGGATTGCCATTGTAGTTGGCGCCGCTGTGGTAACCGATGTAGATGACTGCATCAAAGGTCTCATCGATACCGGCCATCATGGATTCCGGGGAATTGGTCCAGCCGCGGATCAGAGTCACTTCTTCCGGAAGCTCGTCGGCGATAATATTGCGGGCACTGTCGTGAGCATCTTTCACTATGATTTCTGTCGCCCCGGCAGCGATGGCGCCCCGGCAGGCTGCTGCCACTTCACGGGTCATCTGCGCTGCAGCTGCTGCATGGGCATCATGATACAGCTCGGTTTCGTCCCAGTTGGTCACGTCGGTCACACCTTCAATATCAGCACTGATATATACTTTCATTTCTTTTTTCCTCCTCGGTTACTGACAAAATCTATCGTCTCCATCTTATCATGAAATGCCGGACGATGCAATTTCCCCATTGTTTTCCTTTTGTATTTTTTGTCGATTTATGAGGAAAACTGTGTTATACTGAGTGCATGAATAACAAAAAGACAACGAAAAAAACCTCGAAATCAACGAAACAAACACGCCTCCGCCTGAGTGCGAGAGGACGCATCATGATAACCTTTGCCGGAATGATTTTGGTCAGTGTCGTCATCAGTAATCTGATGACCTGGTTCGACAGCTACGACGGGCTGGGAAACCCGGAAGCCATACCCGAAAGCCCGTACGACAGGGAGAAATTCTGGTACGATGAGAGGGGCAGAATGCAATATGAGGATGAAGACTGGATTTCCAGGACGGTGGTGGATGTATCATCTTATCAGAAGGAGATTGACTGGGAACAGGTGGCTGCCGACGGGGTGGAAATGGCCATGATTCGCCTGGGGTACCGTGGCTATGAATCCGGTCTGCTGAATCTGGATCGATGCTATAAGGCCAATGTGAAGGGGGCACATAAGGCTGGTCTGGATGTGGGTGTCTATTTCTTTTCTCAGGCAGTCACGGTGGAAGAGGCGGAAGAAGAGGCCAGGTTTGTACTTCGAAATATCCGGGGAAAGCTTGTGAACGGTCCCATCGCCTTTGATATGGAGCCCATTGCGGGGTCAGACCGGATCACAAACCTGACGGCAGAGGAGAAGACGGCAATCGCAGATGCCTTCTGCCAGCTGATCGAAAAGAACGGATACAAAGCCATGGTGTACGGAAATCCGAAGTGGCTGACTGGGGATGTGGATATGAGCCTGCTGACGGACCACGATGTGTGGCTTGCCCACTATACCACCGTGACCAAGTGGGGGTTCTCGTATACCATGTGGCAGTATACTGACAGCGGATCTGTGGCAGGGATCGAAGGAGATGCAGATCTGAGCGTGCAGCTGCGGGAAAAGAAGTACCTGGCGGAATAAGGTGTCCACTATCGAAAAGCGGAAGGGGTGCTGTATCAGCTATCTGCTTTCGTAAATCTGCTGGCTGCCGCTGATGGCTTCTTCCAGATAGCGGTCGATCCACTGGTCTGCAGCTGTTTGATTGCGGGAACAGATATAATAGTAGAGGGTTTCGGTATTCCGGCAGAGAGCCTGGATGCCATACAGGCGGCAGAAACGTACCCACAGGGAGATTACGGGTGCTTTGAAAGAGTAGTAAAAAAGAGGAACGATATGATTGCCGGAAATCAGAGCAAGCTTGTGCTGAAAATAGAACGCCGATTCAGCAGCTTCTTCCGGTGTTTTCGCCTTTCCAATCTGAATGACAGCTTCGCCAAGTTCCTTCAGTTCTTCGTCGGTGGAGAATTCGATGGTTCGACGGACAACCAGGTGTTCCAAGGCACGACGCATTTCCAGAATAGACTGAATTTCTTCTTTTCCCAGGACTCCGCCCTGATATTCCATAATGGCGATCAGAGTACTGAGACTTCCGTTTCTGCGGTAGTCTGCCACGAGAGTGCCCTGGCGAGGATGTACTTCGAGAAATCCCTGCTTTTCCAGTACAGACAGGCCGCCGTTTACAACAGCCCGGCTGACTTGCATCTGTTCTGCCAGCTCTCGCTCCGAGGGCAGGCGGGTGCCAATGGGCAGTTCACCGGACAGGATCATGCCCTGCAGCTGCTGGATAAAAAGATCTTTCAGGCTTGGTGCTGATAGTTTTCGAAATTCCATGATATCCTCCTTATTCCGTATTTCCCGGTGTCATGTTTCTGGTTGTACCAGGTACCACAACAATATTTTATCACAATTTCGTCACAAATTCAACGTATTTTGGCAGAAACAGCTGTTTTGAAGGCTTCAGCAGATTGACAGCTGTTTTTTTGCGTGCTAAACTGGGCGCAGAAACATGATAAACTGTTAACAATTGATGGTATTACCAGAGAAAAAACGGAGGGATGTGTATGGAAAATTTCAAAGTAATGGAAATCAAAAAAAGTGTTTTTGCGGACAATGATGCCCGGGCAGACTTGCTGCGGCAGGAACTGCATGAAAAGGGAATTTTCCTGCTGAACCTTATGTCTTCACCGGGCGCGGGAAAGACAACCACGCTGAAGCAGACCATTGCGGCATTAAAAGAGGATTTGAAGATTGCCGTGATGGAGGCGGATATTGATTCCGATGTGGATGCGAAGGCAATCGCTGACACCGGGGTTCGGGCCATTCAGCTTCACACAGGCGGAATGTGCCACCTGGATGCCGATATGACCCGTCAGGGCCTTTCTGGTCTTGCAGCGGAGGATGCAGAACTGATCGTTCTGGAGAATGTGGGTAATCTGGTCTGCCCGGCGGAATTCGATACAGGTGCGGTAAAGAATGCAATGATTCTCTCCGTTCCTGAAGGAGATGACAAGCCTCTGAAATACCCTCTCATGTTTTCCGTTTGTGATGTGGTGCTGATTAATAAAATCGACGTGCTGCCTTATTTCGACTTTGACATGGACCGCTGTATCGAAAACATCCGGCGGCGAAATCCGAAGGCACAGGTTATCCCTATCAGTGCGAAAACGGGGGAAGGAATCGAAACCTGGGCACACTGGCTGAAAAGTGAGGTAACCATCTGGAAAACCGGTGCGTATCATTCGACCGGAGAAAGATAAAGGAGACGGAAATGGACGAATTGAGAGGATACAAACCCGAACGAAACGAAGAAACGCCGAGAGAAAAGATTTTGCAGCTGGGGCAGATGATCACGGATCGCATTGGTCATAAGGTGACGGCGGACGATCCGGAATACTGGGGTCTTGCTTCGGTGGTAACGGATGAAATGGCAGATGTGGCACTGAAGATGAAGGTGCGGCATCCTATGACACTGCCGGAACTTTGCCGTGCCACAGGCATGGAGGAAGAACCGCTGGAGAAACTTCTTTTTGAAATGTGTGTGGTAGGTCTGCTGGAATATAACTGGGAGAATCCACGGAGAGAGAAACAGTATGTACTGCCCATGTTCGTGCCGGGCAGTGCGGAGTTTACCAATATGAACGAGCAGCAGCTGCGGGAGCATCCGGAGCTGGCCCACTTCTTTGAACGTATGAGCCGGCTGCCGTTGGAAAAGGTGACTGCCATGGTGCCGCCGGGCGGCGCAGGAATCGGCATGCATGTGATTCCGGTGGAGAAGGCCATTGAGATGGAAAATCAGTCTGTACCGGTAGAGCATCTCTCACACTGGCTGAAAAAGTATGAAGGAAAGTACGCTGCAAGTCCTTGCTCCTGCCGGATGTCCCGGAAGGTGATGGGGCAGGGCTGCGCAGATGATGTTGAGGACTGGTGCATCGGCGTGGGAGATATGGCGGATTATCTGGTAGATACCAATCGAGGCCACTATATCACGTACGAGGAGGTACTGCAGATTCTGAAACGTGCGGAGGATAACGGATTTGTTCATCAGATCACCAATATTGACGGAGAAAATAAAATTTTCGGCATCTGCAACTGTAACGTCAATGTATGTTATGCGCTGCGAACCTCGCAGCTGTTTAACACGCCCAATATGTCCCGGTCTGCTTACACTGCGGAAACGAAGACAGAAAACTGTGTAGCCTGCGGCAGATGTGTGGAATACTGCCCGGCAGGGGCGGTGAAGCTGGGACAGAAACTCTGCACGAAGGACGGACCGGTGGTATATCCGAAACAGGAACTGCCAGATCGGAAAAAATGGGGTCCGGAAAAATGGACGGAAGATTACAGGGATAAAAACCGAATCAATTGCTATGATTCGGGAACTGCACCATGCAAGACCGCATGTCCTGCACATATCGCTGTGCAGGGATATCTGAACATGGCATCACAGGGACGATATACAGAAGCTCTGGCCCTGATCAAAAAAGAAAATCCGTTTCCGGCAGTCTGCGGCAGGGTCTGCAATCGTCGGTGTGAAGAAGCATGCACCCGTGGGACCATTGACGAGGCGGTGGCGATTGACGAAGTGAAAAAATTTATTGCCCAGCAGGATCTGAATGCAGAAACCCGTTATATTCCGCCTGTGGTGCAGCCATCGAACCGCGGTCTGTTTACAGAAAAGATTGCTATCATCGGAGGAGGTCCGGCAGGTCTATCATGTGCGTTTTATCTGGCGGAGAAAGGATATCGCCCGACGGTTTTCGAAAAAAATGAAAAGCCGGGCGGCATGCTGGTCTACGGAATTCCTTCCTATAAACTGGAAAAAGATGTGGTAGAAGCTGAAATCGAGGTAATCCGCCAAATGGGCGTGGAAATACGCTGCGGCGTGGAAGTCGGCAGGGATGTGACTCTGGAGGAACTACGGGCGCAGGGATACAAGGCGTTCTATATTGCCATTGGCTGTCAGGATGGAAGACGGGCAGGAATTCCGGGTGAAGAGGCAGAGGACGTCATGACGGCGGAATCGTTTCTTCGCAAAATCGCTTCGGCGGGCCTTTCCGGCGATGCGGAGACTTCGACATCCCGGCTGTCGGGACATGTGGCTGTCATCGGAGGAGGAAACGTTGCTGTGGATGCGGCACGTGTCAGCGGACGGTGCGGGGCACAGCAGGTATCCATGTATTGTCTGGAAAGCAGGGAAACAATGCCTGCATCCGATGAGGAAATCGCAGAGGCAGAGGAAGAAAACATCTTGATCCACTGCGGATGGGGACCGAAAGAGATCCTGACAGAAAACGGAAAGGTCACCGGAATTGTACTGAAAAAGTGCATTTCCACCGTGGATGCGGAAGGTACGTTCAGTCCGCAATATGACGAAGAAGAAACGATGACGGTGGCATGCAGCCATGTCATTATGAGTATTGGTCAGGCGGTCCACTGGGGCAGTCTGCTGGAAGGTTCCGATGTGAAACTGGGCAGAGGTGGAAGGGCGGAGGCCGATCCGCTGACGTACCAGACAGCACAGCCGGACATTTTCGTGGGCGGTGATGTATATACCGGTCCGAAATTTGCGATTGATGCCATTGCGGCAGGGAAAGAGGGTGCGGTTTCCATCCACCGCTTCGTTCAGCCAGACAGTAGCCTGACCATCGGAAGGAACCGCCGCCAGTTCATCGAACTGGATAAGGAAAACATTCGGGTGGAAAGCTACGATAACGGTGCGCGGCAGCTGCCGCAAAGAGATAAGACAGTGGATCACAGAACATCTTTCCGGGAAAGTCTGCTGCCGTTTACAGAAGAACAGGTGAAGGCAGAAACGGCCCGGTGTCTGGGCTGCGGTGCTTCCGTGGTAGATCAGAATAGATGCATCGGCTGTGGCGTCTGCACCACCAAGTGCGAATTTGATGCGATTCATCTGCATCGAACCTTG